>JBKQVT010000088.1:0-5432 GCA_052139835.1 Thermoguttaceae bacterium | reverse complement strand
TCATGGTGCGTCTGGAAGAACTTGCAAAACCTCCTCAAGCCCGTTTCCCTCGCGCACGCGCCCTCGCCCATGCCGCCTAAAATGTTAGAAACTACTGACTTTGCATTTTGCATTGGGTCTGTCCGGTGGCGGCCTGCTCTCCGCTGGTGTCTGGCCGTCGCGGCGCTGTGCGTTTGTCTGGGCCCCCTGGCGGCGGCGGAGCCGAAATCGCCCACCGGCCAAGACCAACATGAAGGCCCGCCCCGGATCGCCTTCGTCGGCCTCCACGGCGGCGTCTTCGAGGTCCTGCAATCCTTCGCCGGCGAGCTGGGTCTGTCGATGGACTACCTCACCGACGAGCAAATCCACGACGAGGCCGTCGACCTGGCCCGCTACCGCCTGGTCTTCCTTCAGCACGCCCGCGGCGAAGACCGCGACCACTTGCAACGCCTGGTCCTCTCGGCGAAGAACCGCCAGAGCGAGCTGCGCGTGATCGCCATCTCGGCCTATTCCGCCCAATCGTTGCCGGGACTGGCCAAACGCCGGCTGGTCGAGACCGACCCAAAACTCTCCGCCTATTACGGCTCGTTGAAGGATAACCTGCGGCGGATGCTGATCTATATCAATGTCACCTACCTGCACCGGCCGGGAGCGGTCTTGCCCCCGCTGGCCGCGGAACACCGCCGCACGATCTATCACCCCGACTTCCCCGCGCCGGGGCTCTTTCCCAGCGTGGATGAATTTCTCCGCTGGTCGCAGAAGCGCGGCTGGGACGTGGCCGCGGCGCCGCGGGCGGTGGTGACCGTGCATTCCTCGCACTTGACCTTCCAGCAGCCCAAGGTGGTCGACGCGCTGGTCCGGGCGCTGGAAAAACGCGGGGTCCTCACCGCGGCGGTCTTCGACCTGGCCGAGGATTATCTCGCGGGCGATTATGAAGAGCAGATGCTGGCCCTGCGCCCGCAAGTGGTCATACACACCTGCCACAGCACCGACTCGGTGGCCTTTCGCGTGCGGCTGGGCGTGCCGCACATGCACTCGATCTTCTTCCGCACGCAGTCGATCGCCGATTGGCGCGAGAGTACCGAGGGACTGTCCGCCAGCGAGGTCGCCTTCCACATCACGGGGCAGGAGTTGCTGGGGGCGATCGAGCCGCAGATCGGCGCCGGCACGCGGCACGGCGGCGGCAGCGACGAGGCCTTCACGCCCATCCCCGAGCGGATCGACCACCTGGCTGACCGCGCCGCGGCCTGGGTCCGGCTCGCCCGGCTGCCCAACGCGCAAAAAAAAGTGGCCTTCGTCTATTACGATTGCGACCTGGGCAAGTCGGAGTTGATGCGCGGCACAGCCACCGGCATGTTCATGAACGGGCCGCGGAGCATGGTGGGGGTCCTCCAGCGGCTGAAGTGCGAAGGCTACGCGATCGCGCCCGTGCCGGCCGACGAAAACGAGCTGGTCGGCTGGCTGATGGATCGCGGCCGGCAGATCGGCATCTGGGCCCCGGGGGTCCTGGACCGCCTCGCCCGCAACGGCAGTGCGGTGCTCATCCCCGCCGAGCAATACCAGGCCTGGTTCGAGGCGAAGGTGCCGGAGAAGCAACGGCAGGCCGTCATCCAGCGGTGGGGGCCGCCGCCGGGAAAATTCCTCGTCTGGCACGACAAAGGGAAATCGTTCATCGTCATCCCCCGCATCGACCTGGGCAACGTGATCCTGCTGCCGCAGCCCCTCCGCGGCGAGGCCCACGACACCGCCCTGATTCACGACAAGAACGCGCCGCCGCCGCACAATTACCTGGCCACCTACTTCTGGCTGCAAAAGACTTTCCACGCCGACGCCGTGGTCCACTTCGGCACCCACGGGACCGAGTTCATCCTGCCGGGCAAGCCCACCGGCCTCTCCGACGTCGATTGGCCCGACATCGTCCTGGGCGCCATGCCCAACATCAACCCCTGGATCATCGACAACCTGGGCGAGTCCTCGGCCGTCCGCCGCCGCGCCTACGCGGTGCTCATCGACCACCTTGTGCCGCCCTCGGTCACTGCCGAGCTGTCGGGCGGATTGCGGAACCTCCACAATGAAATCGAGAAATGGGAGGTCCTCGAAGAGGGCGCCCTGAAGGAGAAATTCCGCGCCTCGATCACGCGGCAAATCCAGGACGCCCATCTCGATCGCGACCTCCGCGTCGATCGCGGCAAACGCCCCCTCTTCACGCCCGAGCAAATCGAGCGCGTGGAATCCTACCTGCACCAGATCCACAACCAGACGACCACCGTCAGCCTGCACGTCTTCGGCCAGCCGCCGCCGCCGGACTTGTTGGTCCCCTGGCTGGTCACTTGCCTGGGAAAACGGTTCCTCGACGACCTGGGCGAGGTTGTTACGTTACCGCCGGCCGCCGCCCGCAGTGCCGGAAGCCGCGAGACATTTCTCCGCCGGAAGGCGGAAGAGGTCTTCCACGCCATCGTGGTTCAGGGCTGGCCGGTCGAAGACGCCCTGCGGGCCGCCGGCGGAAGCGTGCCGGCCGCGGGCCTGCCCAAGCGGCTGGGCGAGGATTTCCGGCGGGCCAAGCGGCTGCAGGACGGTTTTGCCAAGACCCACGAGGAAATGGACAACCTCGTGGCCGCCCTGGCCGGCCGCTATATCCCCCCCGGCCCCGGCAACAGCCCGGAGCGAAACCCCGCCGTGGTGCCCACCGGACGGAACATGTACGTGATGAATCCCGAAGAAGTCCCCAGCCGGCCGTCGTGGGAGATCGGCAAGACGCTGATCGATCAACTGCTGGCCCAGCAGCTCCAGTCGAAGGGCCGCTATCCGAAGAAAGTGGCCTTCACGCTCAACTCCTTCGCCACCTTCCAGGATTACGGGGTGATGGAATCCCAGATCCTCTACCTGCTGGGCGTCCGCCCCGTGTGGGACGACCGCAACCTGGTCGGCGACGTGGAATTGATCCCCGCGGCCGAGCTGCGCCGCCCGCGGATCGACGTCTTCATCGCCTCCGGCGGCTACTATCGCGACATGCTCCCCACGCGGATGCACTTGCTGGACAAGGCCATCCGCATGGTCGCCGCGCTGGACGAGCCCGACAACACCGTGCACCGCGACAGCGTGCAGGTCCGCGACGAGCTGCGCCGTCAGGGGATCGAGCCGCGCCAGGCCGAGATGCTCTCGCAGGCCCGCATCTTCGGCGTCGCCCCCGGCCAGATCGGCGGCACGGGCTACTACTATCTCGTCGAGCGGAGCGGCCAATGGAACGGCCGCAAGGACCTGATGGACACCTACCTGGGCTTCTCCCGCTACGTCTATACCGAGGGCCTCTGGGGCAAGCAGGCCGCGGCGGCCTATAACCGGCAGATCCAGGGGAGCGAGGTGGTACTGCGGAGCTGGTCCGACCGCACGCGCAGCCCGCTCTCGAACAAATACGACTGGTACATCGGCGGCAGCCTCTCGCTGGCGATCAAGCAGCTTACGGGCAAGGAGCCGGAGTGGTATCTTTCCGACGTCCGCGACGCGGACCGTGCCGGCCTGGTGGCCGCCGAAGACGCGCTGCGCCGCGACTATCGCGTGCGGCTCTTCAATCGCAAGTGGATCGAAGGCATGATGAAGGAGGGCTACGCGGGGGCCGACCAGATCGCGGTGCACGTCTCCAACACCATGGGCTGGGCCATCATGCGCGACGGCAGCGTCTCCGACGACACCTGGAACGAGATCGCCGCCGTCTACGTCAAGGACAAGTTGGGCCTCTCGCTGCGGCAGTGGTTCGAGACCCAGAACCCTTATGCCTTCCAGGACATGAGCGAAGTGCTCTTGGAATCCAGCCGCAAGGGATACTGGAAGGGCGCGCCGGGGCTGGTCCGGGAGGTCGCCGAGCAGTATGCGCGGTCCGTGCTGCGGCACGGCGAGGGGGGCGGCCTGCGCGGCGGCGGCAACGCCAGGCTGGAACAATTCGTCGCGGCGACGCTCCGCGGGGCCAAGTCGCCGGACCTGGATCGCCTCGTGGCCCAGTATCAAAGTGTGCTTCGCGACAGCGCCCGTGCCCGGTGGGCGGCCGAAATCGCCGGCACCGCGCCGGGACCGGGCCATGCGGTCACCGTGGCCGCGGCCCCTTCGCTGCCGCCCGGACGCAAGAGTACCGCTGCGGCGGCGCCCGCCGCCCGGCCGGCTGCCCCGACAGCGTTGGCCGGCGCCAAGAAATTGGAGCCGTCGCCGGCGCCCGAGGAGCCGCGGCCGAGGAGGTGGCCGCTGCTCAGTGCGATCGCCGCCGCCGTGCTGTTGTTGCTGGCCGGATTCCTTTATCGCAAGGGCATGCCATGAGTGATTTCCTCGTCGAGATTCTTTACCTGATCGCCTCGGCGCTGCTGTTGCCGGTGCTGGTGGTCCTGGTCGCCTTCATGATCGGAACGCTGCTGACGCTGGGCGGGCTGGCCCGCGAGCTGTTCGAGCGGCGGCGGGCGATGGCGGCCTGGCGGCGATTCCTGGCCGACTTGCGCCACGGCACGGCCGGGGCCGACGAGTTCTATGCCTTGCCGCTGGCCGGTTACATCGAGCGTTTTCGCCGCCAGACCGCCCGGCTCCGCCAGAACCCGCTGGGCGTGAAGAAGTGCCTGGACGACCTGGAGATCGACGTTGCCCGCCGCTTGGCCCGCCTCTCGCTGGCCACCCGCGTGGGGCCCATGCTGGGCCTGGTGGGGACGTTGATCCCGCTGGGCCCGGCGCTGACCGGCCTGGCCACCGGCAACATGGACATCCTCGCCGGCAACCTCATCATCGCCTTTACCACCACGGTCTTCGGCATCCTGGTGGGCGGGTTCGCCTATGCCGTCTGCCTGGTCCGCCGCGCCTGGTACGAACAGGACCTCAGCGACCTGGAGTTCCTCGTCGCGGTGCAGTCTTCCACCGAGGGCCGCTCCGCCGGGACCTTCGACTACCGGGAGCCCAACCTTGCCTGACAAACACCGCCGCTGGGACGCCCTGGTGGAAGACGATCCGCTGGCCGGATTGATCAACCTCTTCGATCTCTGGATGGTCTTCTCGATCGCGCTGCTGTTGTCGCTGGCGACCTTTCTGAAGCTTCCGCCGCCGGCTTCCGACCAGGCCCTGGCCCGCGGCGACGCCGCCACGTCACAGGTGCAGCGGATCCTCAGCCGCGCCAGGAAGCTTCCGCATTACCGCGTCAGCCGCGATGAGCTCAGCGGCGAGGGCACCCGCCTGGGCACCGCCTACCGCCTGAAATCCGGCGAGGTGGTCTACGTCCCCGACGACGGCCGCTGATCCGGCCGCTATAATTGGTTTCTGTTGCCGATGGTTGGGTGCCACTGCTGGCTTGTCCAGCAGTGCCGATGCGTCGCCCCACCACACTGCTGGGCAAGCCAGCAGTGGCACACGGCGTGGTCGCGAGCCCCACCAAAAACGCGCGATAACCGTCCGGCGGCGGATCAGCGCATCACGCCCATCGCCACCAG
>JBKQVT010000087.1:0-31328 GCA_052139835.1 Thermoguttaceae bacterium | reverse complement strand
ACACGAAGCACAAGCGTGGGCCGAAAACCAAACAGCCCAAGAAGACCAGCGGCAAACGAATTCATCATGTATCTACCGCCAGAATCCTCGCCATGCGAACATAGGTAAGACCTTTACAGGGGTGGGTGCATGCTGCGGACGGTCGCCTGGGTGTTGCCGTTGGAATTGCCCATGCTATTATAGGAGCATGGCATGCCCATGGTCGACAAGGCGAAAAACTTCGACTGGTCCGAGCTGGCGGCCTCGCCGTACGCGGTTCGGAGTTGTGAGCAGTTGGCCATGTCGTCGGAATCTTCCAGCGGACAATTGGGTCCGATGTCATCGGACGCGCCCAGGCCGAACAGCGCGCTGGGGCCGGCGCCGCTGAGGGCCCAGACGCCGCGGCAATCGTAGTCGGTGAGTCCCGCCCGGATCTCGCCCACCAAGACGGTGTTGCTGAGCCCGTCGGTGACGCTGGCGGCGCGAAGCGAACAATTGACTCCCATGATGCCGCGCATCGCCGGGTTTTGCCAACTCCGATCGTTGGGCCCGCCCGCCGCGCCCGCCTGCATGTAATCCAGATCGCCGTTGGCCGCGTAGTTGCCACGGGCCCAATTGTCGCCCAGTCCGCTGGTATTCTTTCCGTGGCTGCCGTTCATCGCCACCCGGTTGTAGCTATCGCTCGGACAGAGCATCACCGGCAGGCTGACGGAGCGGACAAGCTGGTTGGCCGGGTCCGTGATGGGCAGGGCGGGAAGATTCCCACCGCCGCCACTGGACTTAAACTGGTTGTAGAGCGGCTGCTTTTCGCAGTAGGGTAAAATCAGAATGACCCAGTTCTCCCGCATAGACTTCCCGTCCAGCGCGGGAGACATCGAACCAGGGGTCCACGGGGTCGCGTTGTCGTGATAGACGGCGGCGGGCGGATAGATCTGATATACGGTCTCATAGGACGCCACGGCCACCCCGAGCTGCCGGAGATTGTTCTGGCATTGCGCCCGCCGCGCCGTTTCGCGGGCGGCCTGGACCGCCGGCAGCAGCAAGCCGACGAGAATGCCGATAATCGAAATCACGACCAGGAGCTCGACGAGCGTGAAGCCGCGCGGCGATCTTCGCCCCGCGGGCATCAAAAGGCAATTCGAATCCACGACACCCCTCCCGCTGGCCCGTTCTCTGTGCCGATGGGACGCTGCCCCCAAACGTACCACCGTCTGTGTTATAAACATCACATCCGATGATGCAAAACCACAATGCCATGATACTCTAAACGGCGAACCGCTGCAAGCAGGGAGGCAAGAAACCCGCCGCGCCTGCGGAAAAAGTCAGGGGCTTCCTGGGATCTCGGGAGCGGGGAAAAACATCGCCCCTCCCGCCCCAAGCCGGGGCGGGGGGGCTGGCGATGCTTCTGCCGGGCCTTTGCCGGACATGCCGGACGAACCGGAAATCAGAAGGTCTGGGAGCCGCTGGACGTGCTTCCGTTCCAGGGCTGCCACGGACCAACCACGAAATCGGTCATCTCCCCCGTGTCCCAGGTGAAGATGCTCTGCCAGCGGTCCTTCTCGATGTTGTAGGCCGACAAACTGACCGCGCCGCTGGTCTTGTCGCTGTCCCGCAGGGCCACGCACACGGCGCCGGCGGGCGAGAACGACAACAGCCCGTTGCGATAGAGGCTCTTATTGGGCGGCAGGCGGGTCTTCTTCAGCATGTCCTGCCCGTCGAAGATGTAGATGTAGTTGGGGTCCTGGGCCGCGGCCCACCGCGACGACTTCGGATCCGCCGCCACGCCGCCGAAGGTGGGCAGCAACGACTTGCCGGCCGCCGCGTGCTCTTCGCCCGCAAAGCGGTAAATCCCCGGCGTGCCGTCGTTGCCGAAGATGACGTGCTTGTCGCGGGTCACCGCGACCGACATCCCCGCCGTGATCTTCGCCCAATTATAGTGCTGATAGATCGTGGGCTTCGCCCCGTCGAACGTCGTGGCCGCCACGACGTTGGAGATGTCGTCGGCCACCACCACCGTGTCGGAATCGCCGACAACCGCGACGCGGACCGGGTGGAGCAAGGCCGTGTCGCGCTCCAGGATCGTCGACACCTTGCCGTTGGGGTCGATCGCCAGCAGCTTGCCCCCGTCACGCGGAAGCGCCGCCACCAGGTCGCGATTGCGGTGCAACGCCAGGCCGGTCGCCGTGTAGGGCAGCGACACCTTCCCGGTCACGCGGCCCGTCTCGTCGGTCTGGTAGACCATGCCGGTGGACTCTTCCGTGCCGGTCGCAATGTAGACGGAGAACTCCGAGGTCAACGGCGCCGGACCGGGGCCGGGGAGATTGGCGATCTTCTCGCCCGGTTGCGTCCGCACCTCGGGCCGGAGGGGTCGATAGAACCACGGCCCCCGGTAGCCATAATAGCCGTAACCATAGTAGCCGCCGTACCCATAGCCGTAACCGGGTCCGCCGGGTCCGCCGGGCCCGCAGCCGGAACCACTGCCGGAACCGGAACCACTGCCGCTGCCGGAGCCGCTGCCGGAGCCGCTGCCGGAGCCATCGCCGGAGCCATCGCCGCAGCCGGAGCCGTCACCGCTGCCGGAGCCGGAAGCATCGGCTGTCTGGCAGGGGCACTGCGAATCCTTGGAAGCATCGCCGGACCCATCACCGTTGCCGGAACCCTTGCCGGAATCCGCATCGGCCTGCTCGCACGGGCACTTGGAATCTTTGGAAGCATCGCCGGACCCATCGCCGGACCCATCGCCGTTGCCGGAGCCCTTGCCGGAATCCGCATCGGCCTGCTCGCACGGGCACTTCGAATCCTTGGAAGCGTCACCGGACCCATCGCCCTTGCCGTCATCGCCGCAGGGGCACTTGGACGAGGCCTTGTCGCCGGAGCCCGAGCCGCTGCCCGAGCCCGAGCCACTGCCCGAGCCGGAGCCGCTGCCCGAGCCTGAGCCACTGCCCGAACCTGAGCCGCTGCCGACGCCCGCGCCGCCGCCGACACCAACCCCTCCGCCGCCACCCACGACGACCACGTTGCTGCCTACGCCGCCGCCGCCACCGACGACGACCACGCTACGCGTGCCGTTGTAATATCCCCCGGTCCGCACAACCAACTGGTCGCGGGGCTCGACATAGACAAGCTGGTCCCGCCGATCGACCACCACCGGCGGGGCGTCGACCACGACGCGGCGCGGCTCCGTAACCACGACGTGTTCTTCTCGCGGGGCAACGTAAACATGCTCCGGCTCGGGTTGGACCACCGGCGCGACGCGCACCACCGGCGCCGGCGCGGCGACCGTGGTGAAGAGGGGCTCGCGATGCCCATTGCCCTCGAGGTACAGCCCGACCAGGCTCCCCCAATTGCCGTCGAAGACCAACAAGGGGCGGGTCCGGTGCCATCCCCACAGGTCGCCCACTTCGTCGCCGTGCTCGTTGACGATGCGGAACTTGTGTTTCTTTTCTTGCTCGGCGGGCGTGTTGAACTGCAACTCAATGTGCAGGTATTTCTGGGGTCCCGCTTCGGCCGTCGCCGCGGCCCCATCCCGCTCCGTGTTCATCCGCGTCACCTTGGCAACGTGCCAAGGCGCGGTATCGGTCGAACTTGGCTGGTCTGCGACCGCCACCGAGGCGACCAACAGCAACGCCGCCACACCCACCACCGCGAGTCTGCCGCTTCTCATAAAAAGCTCCTTAAAGCTGTTTGCTGTCCCGAAATCCGGGAATGCCATGCCCTTGCCTAATGAACGCCACCGCGCCCGGCCAGCTCCCACCGCTCAACATAGCAAAAATCGGCCGCTAACACAATAACCCCGAACGACTTACCTGGTTTCGCTCCCAAAGTGAAAATTCTCGCCGGGAGAGACCGCTCCATTATCCAAGTTCGGACTTACTACCGCGAATTATTCCCAGCAGGGAGAAAAAGTCCACCCGGCTACCTCCTAATCTCGACGAAAAACGCAGCAACTCACCACGGAGAACACGGGGCACACGGAGATATAACATAATGACCTGTAAGGACATACGTGCATCCCACGGGGGACATCGCTGTTCGTCCGCAGCGAGTAGGAACGGGCTCTTCGTCGCCTGCTGTGGTGAGTTTCCTTCCACTGCCACCCATCCGCGGGGATAAACCCCGCGGCTCGCTTGTCCTTGTTCCTTCCCCCTTCCGCCCTCCGTGGGCCGCCTTCCTTTCGCCTTCTTGACCCTACCCATCGCAAGTGTGATACTGGGGACTGTCCTCATTTCCCGGCCCGCTCCCAGGAAAACCCTGCCATGAGCACCGTTAGCACCGCAAAAGAGCAACTCGGCGGTTTTCAGCGCGACTTCGACGCCCTGCGGACCGAGATCGCCCGCGTCGTCGTCGGCCAGGCCGAGGTCGTCGAAAACGTCCTCATCGCCGCCATCGCCGGTGGACACGTGGTTTTGGAGGGTGTGCCGGGCCTGGGAAAGACCCTTTTGGTCCACACCCTGGCCGAAGTCCTGGACCTCTCCTTCCATCGCATCCAGTTTACGCCCGACCTGATGCCCTCCGACCTGATCGGCACCTATGTGGTAATGGAGAATCAGCAGGGCCGCCGGGTCTTCGAGTTTCAGCAGGGGCCGCTGTTTGCCAACCTCATCCTGGCCGACCAGATCAACCGCGGCCTGCCCAAGACGCAGTCGGCCCTCTTGCAGGCGATGGAGGGGGAGGCGCTGAGCGTGGCGCACGAGACCTTCCGGCTGCCGCAGCCGTTTTTCGTGATGGCCACCCAGAACCCGCTGGAGATGGAGGGCACTTTTCCACTGCCGGAGCCGCAGGTGGATCGCTTCTTCTTCAAGCTCTTGGTTCCCCCGCCGGACGCGGCCGCGATCGACCAGATCCTCGAGCGCACGACAGAGGCGGAGCCGCCGCAACTCAAGGCGGTCTGCGATGGCAAGCGGCTCTTGGAGATGCGGCGTCTGGCCCGCGTGGTGAATCTTCCGCCGGAGTTGCGGAAGCTGGCGGTCTTGCTGGTCATGGCCACGCAGCCCGACTGTCCGCAGGCCCCGGAGTCGGTCAAGCGGCTGGTGCGTTACGGTTCCAGTCCGCGTGGCGCGCAGGCGATTGTGTTGGCCGCGAAGATCCGCGCCGCGGCCGCGGCCCGCGACCAGGTGACTCGCGCGGATCTCCTCGCCGGGGTCTATCCGGCCTTGCGGCATCGGTTGCTCTTGAACTTCGAGGGCCAGGCGCAGAACGTGCCGAGCGATCAGCTCCTCGCCGACGTTTTGAAAGTTGTGGCGAAGGGGAGCAAGTAAATTCGGAATTCGGAAGGCGGAATTCGGGGGCACGATGAAGACCGTTGCATCGCTTCTTCTTGTCGTTGTGGCATGCGGTTGCGCCAGGCGCGACGAGAGCGTGGCGAAGACCGCCGGCAACAAGGTCGGTGAAACGATCACCGACTTCGCCAGCGGGGTCGGCAAGGGCGTTGACAAGCAGCGGATGGTTCGCATCACGTTGTCCGAGGCGGTTTGCAAGCAGCGATTGTCGAAGACCATTGCGAAGTCGGGCAAAGAAAACGGCATCACCGTTTACTTCCTGGCGGCCGGTCCCTTCAAAGGCAAGTTGGTGGCCAAGGCAACGAACAAGGAGGGGCAGGAGATCGGCCGCTCCGTCGTCGACGTGGAATTCTCCGCCGACGACGCCAAGTATGTTTCCTTCCCGTTCCCAGAGGAGATGGACGCGCAGTTGGTGCAGGAGTATAGGGTGGATATCAAGAGGTAGGGACTGGGGACTCGGGGCTGGGGATTGGAAAGAGGCGCGCGTCTCCTCCATCCTGGTTTCCCGACCAATCCCAACAGGCCCAAGACAAGTGGGATGCGCGATGGACGACAAGCGGCATCTGGTCGCCAAGTTGGTCAGCCCGAACAAGGCTGGAGTTGGCGACTACGTCTTTGTCCTGGCGGGGCCGGGCCCTTCCGGCCTCGACATTGTGCGGGTCACGGACGTGGCACCCGATGGGCGCCTACGCGTCGAAGGCGACGAGCGGTATTACGCGCGCGCCAGATTCCTACCGGCGTCGAAAGCGCGGAAGGAGCGGTATCTGGGAGGCATTTGCCCAATTGTTGGGGCATTCACCGCGACCGCGCCCTTGCCAAGATTTCCGGCCGGAAATCGGACGAGCGCGCACGTCGTCGGCCGGCCGGAACTGCCCATCAGCAGCCTTGAAGTCGGCCGCGATGAAAAGGGATACCTGAACGTGTCATTCGAGGTTCGGAACGCTGGCTCGGCGACGGTCGCCCTTAGCGAGTACGAATGGGATGCCGACGCGAACGCCAACCCGGACGCGATACCGTTCGCGCTAATCGGCGATAGGCGTTACAACGTTTTTCGCCTTCGGCCCCAAAACAAGAGGCTATTTCCGGGCGCCAGCGTCGGCTGCTGGGCCAAGGTTAGCAACTGGCCTGGGCTTGGGACAATGCGGCTGCTTGTTCCATCTGGCATGTTGGGCGGGGCGATCGGTACGTTCACGATGCTCGCGTTTGACACTCCGGCGGCTGGAGCTGACAGCGGCGTTCGGGCCGCAGGTTCTCCACTGGCGACGGCGGGAGGCCAGAGACCGGCGAAACGGTATCTCGCGTTCGATATCGAAACGGCCAAGGTTCTGCCCGCCGGTACTGAAGATCTTCTTCAGCACCGGCCTCTTGGAATCGCGTGTGCCGCCGCAGTTGCCGAAGACCGCGAAGAGCCTCTGATTTGGTTCGGCCGCGGCCGGTCCGGGGGGCCCGCTCCTCGAATGAGCCGCGACGAGGCGGCACGGCTCGTAATGGATTTGGACTCCCTTGCCCGTCAGGCCTACACAATCGTTACCTGGAACGGCCTGGGATTCGACTTCAATGTGCTTGGCGAGGAGTCCGGCCTCACCAGCGAGTGTCAAAAGCTCGCGGCGGCACATGTTGACATGCTTTTCCACACGCTTTGCCAATTGGGGCACCTCGTCAGCCTCGAAAAGGCCGCCGAGGGCATGCATCTCCCCGGGAAAAAACCGGGCGTCAGCGGGCTGCTCGCGCCCTCACTCTGGGCCGCCGGAAAGCATCGGGAGGTTATTGATTATTGCGTCCAGGACGTTCGGCTCACGCTTTCGGTCGCGAGGACTTGCGAGCGGTCGCACAGGTTCTCATGGGTCACAGGGCGGGGCGGGATTGGCGCCTTTGCTCTTAACTCCGGTTGGCTCGCCGTGGTCGACGCAGAGCGCCTCCCCCTGCCTGACACGTCGTGGATGTCGTCGCCACCTTCGCGTTCGCAGTTCGCCGGATGGCTTAAGTCGCCCGGTCCTCGTTAGAGACATGATTGAACCCCGGGAAATCGGAAACTGGATACCACGATGGCGTTCGCGCCGACCCCGATGGCCCATCGGGCCAATCGCCCGTCATGAACGTGCGCTACCGCCGCGGACGCGGTAAAGATATAATGTAATTGTGGTTAGACCAAGAACGTCAGGCCGGCGCCACGGGTTGTCGCCTGACGCTAGGAGGCCGAGCATGATCCGCGGACGAGTGCAAAACGGGGTGGTGGTCTTGGAGACGCAAGGGGCGCTGCGCGAGGGGACCGAGGTGGCCGTCGAGCCGCTCCCGCGGGCGCCCAAAGAAGGCAAGGCCGTCAAGCGGCCGACCGTCCGCCGCGCGTTGGCCAACCTCGCCGGCAAGGCCAAGCACCTCCCGCCCGATGCGGCAAGAAACCTTGAGTGATGGAAACCATCGAGTTCCGTGTCACGGGCCACATTTGGTGGCGGCTCACCGGCCGCGAGACGGTTTCTGCACCGGTGCCTGCCCTCGGGGAGTGGTCAGTGGTGTCGCCGCTGGCCACACCAGATGGCGAGGGTAGGGGGCGCGTGAGAGATTTGTTTCCTTTCTCCGACGGGACGCAACTGTTCTCGACGGACCGGCTCATCTTGAGGGCTAACGCCCACGAGAAATCTATTGATCAGAACGTAAAGGAACTCGGCCAACTGCTCCCAGGGTACCTGAATGCGCTGAGGTTCGTATGCCGGCAGCCTGAACTGGCCCGCTCCATTAGCTCCGCGTTCGCTCGCGGTGAGGTCGCCGAGTTAAAGGCGCCAGATCGGCTTCCCACCGTGGGCGAGGGGAAGCAGTGGGTCCGGAGGTACCTCGCCGAATCGGCCGTAAGGTGGGAAGCTCTTACCGATGCGAGCAACTGTGTGATCGGTGGGAAGGTCCCAGTTCATGGCGAGTTGGTAAACGACGCAGCAGAGGCGATCGCTCACTCGAACTACCGGAGCAGCATCATTTTCTCCGCTATGGCCGCTGAATCCTGTGCCGGCGCCGTGTTGGACCGCGAGTACGATCGGCGTTTGGGCGAGACGCCCCAATCCCTGTCGCATCGGTACGTGACCATTCAGGTGAGCCGGCAGGAACGAGTCACGAAGGATCCGGTTTTTCTCGCTCTTAGGGCCGGCGGTGGGGATGGTCGCGGCCGGTTTCTTCGCCTGCTGCATGAATGTCCCCTGTACCTTCTCGGGAAATCCCTCCAGTTGGACCAGCCGACCACGTACTCCAACGCGCATTCGCTTTACCGCACCCGGAATAGCTTGGCCCACACGGGAACAACGGAAATCGGAAAGGCCCAGCTTCTGCCTGTTTCCTACGACGGTGCGATTACTGCGCTGAAGACGGCCAACGCGGTTCTGGGATGGTTTGGGGAGAGTGGTACATGCATTCCGAGCAACGAGTTCATCGAGACCGGCCCATGGCGCTGAACATTCAACCGTCCCTGCCGGGACAGAAGGGCGGGGTGGGCGGCCCGTTGACCCCGCGATGAAATCGCTGGGCTACTCTCATGTGTCCCTACGGGACAAGCGGGCGGATCGTCGGCCGCCGGCTGGCCGGGCACGGAACCGCTCCCCATGATCGCGGGCTACCGCCGCGGACGGGGTAAAGGTATAATATACTCGTGGAAAAACCAGGAACGTCAGGCCGGTGCCACGAGTTTTAGCCGGACGCCAGGAGGCAAAGCATGATTCGCGGACGAGTGCAAAATGGGGTGGTGGTCCTGGAGACGCAAGGGGCGCTCGGCGAGGGGACCGAGGTGGCCGTCGAGCCGCTGCCGCGGGCGTCCAAGAAAGGCAAGGCCGCCAAGCGGCCGACCGTCCGCCGCGCGTTGGTGAACGTCGCCGGCAAAGCCAAGCACCTCCCGCCCGATGCGGCAAGAAATCTTGACCACTATCTCTACGGGCACGCCAAGAAATGAGCGCACTTCTGGGGCGCAGCGGGCCGCAGAGCACTTGACAGACGGCCCGGCGGCAGTGAACATGAAATCATGGAGCCGATGGCCTTCCCCTGGCCCCTTGATGAGGAGTTGCCATGAGCTTGAATCCTGTTTCCATTTTCGATCTGAGTCCCGCGGAGAAACTTCAATTGGTGGAGGACCTCTGGGACGACCTGGCGGCCAGTCCAACGGCGGTTCCCGTCCACGACTGGCAAAAGGAGGAGTTGGCGCGGCGAAAGGCCAACCTCACGGCGCACCCCGCTTCAGCGCTTTCCTGGGATGAGGTGAAACAGAGGGTTCGGAGCCGGTATGGCCGCTGAACTCTTGATCGCGCCGGAGGCCGCGCAGGATATCGACGAGGCCTATGGCTGGTATGAGTGCCAGCGGGCCGGCCTGGGGGAGGAGTTTCTCCATTGTGTCGATGCCTGCGTGCAAGCAATATGCCGCGCGCCGGAAATGCACCCGAAGCTGCATGCGGATTACCGGCGGGGGCTGGTACGGCGATTTCCGTACGCCATCTTCTACGAGTATGCCGGCGGGGCAGTGACGGTCTACTGTGTCTTCCACACAGCCCGGGATCCGGCAAAGTGGCGTCAGCGGCTGTCGTAGTGCAAAAAACGGGCGTTCCCGTTTCCCCCCGACAAGCCCACCCGTTGCAACGGCGGGGTTTTTCCGACAAGATAGACGTGTAGGGTGCGGCACAAACCGAGCCCAGTTCTCCAGCGCCAACAACCGCCATGCCCTCCGCGGACCCCGACCTTCTGAAACGCCTCCATTACCTGGCGCTGCTGGCCCAGCGGGGCGGCAGCGGGGCGCTGCTGGCGGCAACAAAGGCGAAACTCCCGGCCGGCGGGACCGAGGCCACCGGCGTGCGCGACTATGCCCCCGGCGACGATTATCGCCAGATCGACTGGGCCTGGTGCGCCCGGCGCGATGAGCTGATCACCAAGGTCTTCGAGGGCCAGCCCGACCTGCATACCTATATCCTCCTGGATTGTTCGGCCAGCATGGGGGTGGGGCGGCCGACGAAATTCCACGTCGCCCGGCGGATCGCCGCCGCCCTGGGCTACGTGGCGCTGGCGAGGCTGGACCGCCTGGGCGTGGTGGGCTTCGCCCACGGCCTGACGGCCGATCTGCCGCCGCTGCGCCACCGCACGCGATTGCCGCGGCTCTTGGAAATGCTCGCCGGGCTCTCCCTCCAGCCGGGCGAAACCGACCTGGCCGCCGCGGCGCAGGGCTTCGTCGGCCGCGACCGCCGCCGCGGGGCCGTGCTGGTGCTCAGCGATTTCTACGACCGCGGCGGCTTCGCCCCGGCCCTGGACATTTTGCGTTATCATGGCTACGAGCCGCGGGCGGTGCAGATTTTCGATCCCGCCGAGGCCGAGCCCACGGCGGCCGGCGACGTGGAACTCTTCGACGTCGAGACCGGAACGGCACGGCAGGTGACGATCACCGGGCGGATGGCGGCCCGCTACCGCGTGCTCGTGGCGGAGTTTCACGACGACTTGCGGCGGTATTGCGGCCGGCGGGGCATTCCCCACACGGCAATCGACGTGACCATGCCGGAAGGCGAAATCTTGCGGAAGGTGATTCTGGGACGATGAATTTTGCCCATCCCATGGCGCTGCTCTGGGGACTGATCGCCCTGGCGGTCGTGGCCCTGTATCTCCGCGCGGTCCGCCCGCGGCGGGAGGCGGCCACGGCGGCCATGTTCTGGGACCGGGTCCTTGCCGAGGGGTGGCTCCGGCAGCGCTGGCGACGCTGGCGAAACCCGGCCTCCGCCGCTGTGCAGCTTGCGATCCTGGCGCTGGTGGTCGTGGCCCTGGCCGAGCCGCGCTGGTCGCGGCCGGAGCAAATCGTGTTGGTCGTCGATAATGCGGCGGGCGACGCCAAGGCCGCGCAACTGGCGGCAGCCAAGGAGGCGGCCGGGCGATGGATCGCCGGCTTGAACGACTACGACCAGATGGCGATCCTCTCCGCAGGGCGGACGCCGACGGTCTCGTCCGGTTGGACCAGCGACCGGGCGAAGCTGCGCGAGGCGTTGGATTCGATCACCGCGGTGGACGCCGCGGCGGAAATGCCGGCCACGCTGGCCCTGGCCCATTGGATGACGGCCGACCGGCCGGGGGCGAAGATCGTGCCGCTGGATTCTGGCGGCGGCACGGCGGCGGCCAATCCGCCCCTGCCGCGCCGGCCGCTGTGGTTGTTTTTCGCCGGGGCGGCGCTGGCCCTGTGCGCGGTGGAATGGTGTCTCTATCAACGGCGGTGGATAAGCTGACATGCAGTTCGGGGTTGGACAAGTGGTGAAACGGGTGCCACTGCTGGCTTGTCCAGCAGTGCTCGGCGGGCGCGGGGAGCGGATCCGGCGGTTTGCGGCAATCCGCCACGGATCACCCCCCATAACGCAGCCCACACTGCTGGACAAGCCAGCAGTGGCACCCGAAACTCGGTGGATAACCTGACATGCTGCGGGACATCTGCCAACTCGACTTCACGCGGCCGTGGTGGCTGGCGGCGCTGGCCGTGCTGCCCGTGGTGCTCTACTATGCGCGGCGAAGCCTGGTCCGCTTCGGCCTGCTGCGGCGGGCGGCCTCGCTGCTGCTGCGCGTGCTGCTGTTGGCGGCGCTGGCCGCGGCACTGGCGGGAGCGCGGCTCAGCCGGGAAACTTCGCGGCAGTTCGTCGTCCTGGCGGTCGACCAGAGCCGGAGCATCGCGCCGGACGCGGGCAAGATCGTCGAGCACTGGCGGAGCCAGTGGCACACGAGCGACACCGGGGCAGGGCAGGGCAGGGGGGACCGCGTGGTCTCGGTGCCCTTTGCCGCCGAGCCGGGGGCCGTGGCGGCCGAGCTTCCGGCCCCGCCGACCGACGCCCCGCCGGGGACCAACATCGCCGCCGCGATCGCGGCCGCGCGGGCGACGATTCCCGACGATTACGTGCCGCAAATCGTGCTCTTCTCCGACGGCAACCAGACCACCGGCGACGCCCTGGCGGCGGCCAAGGCCGCCGGCGTGCCCATCGCCACGGTGCCCTTGCCGGGACCCGAACGTGAAGTGTATGTCGCGGGCGTGGCCGCCCCCGGCCGGGTCAGGGCCTGGACGCCCTTCGAGGCCGACGTGGCCATCGAATCTACTTACGACGGCGCCTGCACCGTCGCGCTTCGCAGCGCACCAAAATCGCTGGGCCGGCAAGAAAAATTCCCCATTCACCGGGGCGAAAACCACGTCCGCTTCCCTGTCACTGCCGAGGCCGAGGGGACGCAAATGACCCTGACCGCGCGCGTAAGCGATTGCCAGGACACGATCGCCGAGAACAACGAGGCGGGCTGTATGGTGACGGTCGGGCTGAAACCGCGGGTGCTGCTGGTCGATAGCCGGCCGGCGGCGGCGGCCCACCTGGCCGACGCCCTGCGCCGGGAGCACGTCGAGGTGACGGTCTCCGCGGCGGAGGAAATGCCGTCGCGGGCGGAAGACCTCGGCCGCTATGACGTGGTGATCCTCTCCAACGTGCCCGCGGCGGCCTTGCCGGCCGAGCGGATGGAGGCGATCCGCCGCTACGTGGCCGAGCTGGGCGGCGGGCTGATCGCCATCGGCGGCGAGCAATCGTTCACGCCCGGCGGCTACCGCGGCACGCCGCTGGAAGACATCCTGCCGGTGCGGTCGGAGGCCAGAAAGGACAAGGCCAAGCCGGCGCTGGCCATGGTCCTGGTGCTGGATTGTTCCGGGTCGATGGAGGGGAAGAGCATTACGCTGGCGAAGCAGGCGGCCCGCCGGGCGATCGCCATGCTCGGCCCGCGGGACGAGATCGGCGTGATCGCCTTCGAGGACAACAATTGGTGGGTCAGCCCGCTGCACGTTTGCAACGACAAGGAGCAGGTCGTCCGCCGCCTGGACACCATCGTCGCCGGCGGCGAGACCGACATGGTTCCGCCCCTGGAAAAGGCCTACCTCGCCCTGCGGGAGTCGCCCGCCGAGTTGAAACACATCATCGCGCTGACCGACGGCGTTTCCGCCCCCGGCGATTTCGATCATCTCGCCAAGCAGATCGCCGCCGCCGGCATCACGCTCTCCACCGTGGCCATCGGCCAAGAGGCCACCGGCCCGCTTTTGAAGGACATCGCGGCCACGGCCAACGGGCATTGCTACTATTGCGACGACGTGGCCCGCGTGCCGCAGATCTTCGAGCTGGAGACCAGCATGGCCGGCAAGGTGGGCATCACCGAGGAGCCGTTTTTCCCCAAGGTGGTCAAGGCAGACGCGGTGCTGGCCGGGTTGGACCTGGCACACGCGCCGACGCTCTTGGGCTACGTGGAGACGCAGGCCAAGCCGGAAGGCCAGGTCCTGCTGGCCACGAAGGGCGGCGATCCGCTGCTGGTCGTGGGCCGCAGCGGCCGTGGCTGCGTGATGGCCTTTACGTCCGATATTCAGAGCCGCTGGGCGGCGGCCTGGCTGCGTTGGCCCGAGTTCGGGCGGTTTTGGGCGCAGTTGGTCCGCGGGGCGATGCGCCAGGGGCCGGCCGGGATGGCCCCGGCGACGCCCGGCTTTCCCGAGGAGTTTCGCATCAAGCCGCCCGACACGGCGCTCTTGCAGGCGATCGCCAAAGAGAGCGGCGGCCGCTACGATCCGCCGCCGGCGGAGTTGTTGGCGTCTTCCGGCCGGACGGTGCCGGAGACGATCTGGTCATGGCGCGAGTTGCTCTTGGCCGCGGTGGTGCTGTTTGCGGTCGATTTGCTGTTGAAGCGGCTGGAGTGGAGGCGGGGTTAACTCGGCGTGTGCCACTGGCTCTGCCAGTGCTGGTGTGTGGCGCTGGCTTTACCAGTGTTGGTGTGTGGCACTGGCTTTGCCAGTGTTGCCGGCGGGTTGGTGTTCCATCCTGTTGTGGACAGGAACGGGCGATGGCACATCGTAAGACGGTACGCCATTTTCACGACGTCGGCCATATACACGAGTTGACCTTCTCGTGCTATGGTCGTATGCCGTTGCTGACGAACGACGCGTGGCGGGAGAAGTTGGCAAGATGCATTGACGCGGCTGGCAAGGAGACAACGACGGAATTGGTCGGGTTTGTTTTCATGCCTGAACATGTGCATTTGCTCGTCTATCCGAGGGCTCCGGATCCTTCGATCAGTCTTTATCTGGCTCGAATCAAGCAGCCGTTCTCGAAGCAGATCAAGGAAATTTTGGCAAGGGAGGGCTCGGCGCTCTTGTCGAGGCTGACTGTGCTGGAACGACCGGGGAAGACGTGCTTTCGGTTTTGGCAAGAGGGCCCCGGTTTCGACCGGAATGTATTTTCTATTGAGGCCATTTCTTCGTCCCTGGAGTACCTCCACAACAACCCGGTTCGGCGAGGACTTTGCGGGCGCGCCGTGGACTGGAAATGGTCGTCGGCCCGATACTACCTCGGGGTGCCCAGCCGACACCAAGACCCCGACTTGCCGATGATTCATGGTCTGCCGGAAGGTGCCCTCTACTGAGAAATTCCAGCGAGGGCACTGGCAAAGCCAGTGGCACACGCACACGGGGCCTCACGGCGCCGGCTCACTCTACTCACTCGCCGCCCGCGTCAGCCGCAGGCCCGCGTCAGTGGCCTCGGCCAGCACGCCGCCGGGAAAGACCTGCTTCGCGGGCAATTCTGACTCTGATTGCCCGCAGGCGGCCAGCATCCGCTCCAAAAGTTCCCATTGGGCAAAACCCATCGCCTGCATCGGCCAACCCTGCCGACGCCAAACGAGCATGAGCACCTCGCGGACCAGATAGGGCGGCTCGGCGGCCAATGCGGCGGCGTCTATGCGGATCGCATGGGGACGCTCCTGGCAGACGCAGCGGTCGGCCAACTCGTCCGAGCGGGAGTCGATCACCGCTTGCACTTCGCCGGCCAGCGAGCCCAGCCGCAAGAGGGCATCAACCACGCCGGCGTTGAACTCCTCGGCCAGCCATGGCAGCAACTCGTGGCGGATGCGATTCCGCGTGAAGGCCGTGTCCTGGTTGCTGGAGTCTTCGCGATAGGGTTGCCCGAGGTCGCCGAGATACGCCCGCAATTCCTGGCGGCGAAACGCCAGCAGGGGGCGGATCAGCGTGGCGGGGCCCAGCGGCCGGGCGCGGGCCATGCCGGCCAGGCCGCCGATGCCCGTGCCGCGCAAGATGCGGTGCAGGATCGTTTCGGCTTGGTCGTCGGCCGTATGCGCGGTGACGACGAAGCGTGCGCCCAGCCCGGCGGCCGTCGCTTCGAGGAACTGATAGCGGGCCCGCCGGGCAGCGGCTTCCAGTCCGTCGCGGCCCTCCGGGCGGGCCAGGTCGAGCCGCACGCGGCCCACTTCGCAGGCCACGCCCAGCCGCCGGCACAGCTCGACGACCAGGGCCTGGTCGGCCTCGGCTTCCGCGGGTCGCAACTGATGATTGAGGTGGGCGGCCACGAGGCGGCCTTCGCCGGCGGTCTTTAGCGCAGCAAGCGCCCGCAGCAGGGCGACGCTGTCGGCCCCGCCGGAGACGGCCACGAGGACGGTCACGTCCTGCCAGTCCTCGGGCGGCCAGGCTTCGGCCAGGCGGGTTTCCAGTGGATGAAGAGCGGGCATGGCGACGAAAGCCTATTTTTTGGCGCGGTTGGCCCGCAGCGTCAGCACGACCACGCCGGCAATCGATCCCACGACGAACACGAGAAGCAAAATCGGCCAGAAGCGGCTGCCGGTGCCCACGATCCGCGTGGTGAACAGCTCGCCGCCGATGTACTCGATCTGGACCGTTTGTCCCACGGAGTAGTTGTCATGTTCGTCGACGCCGATCGGCGTGCAGCCGCTCACCTCTTTTCCGGAGTTCGTGTTGAAGAAGCCATACCAGACCTTGTAGCCGATCAAGTTGAGATAGCGATCGTGTTCCTCGGCGATGCTGGAGACCGTGGCCCTGGTGGTTTTTCCGGTCCAACGATACCTCAGCTCATCGCAGGACTTGAGGCAGGCCACGAGGAGAACCGCCAGGATCACCATGCCGATCCTCATGATAAGCCGATCGCTGTTTTCCATGCCGTGGGATCCTCGACGGTAAGCGGCTTTCAGTCACCGCTGCCATAGGTTCCGACGCCGACCTTGTAGGCGGTGACAATGGCCAGGCCGAACCAGAGCAAGTCCAAGGGGTGAAAGGTGTCGTCGAACTGCGGTCTTCTCGCCGCCTGGGACACCACCATGGCGAACGATATCCACATGCGCTCTTGCTCCTTTTGCTGATCGGGACTGAGCTGGCTCCAGGCGGTCTCCGCCTGTTGCCAGATCTCGGGCGGATAGTCGGCCTGCCGCGACGCTTTGCCGGGAGTGACGCCCGCCGGCCAGGCGACCGACTCGCCGCGGGCAGTCATCTGTTTGACGATTCCGTCGGCGGTGTGGGCGATCATGCCTTCCTGGTCGAAGCGAATGTGGTCGGCAAGCTCGCGCAAGGGCGCCCGGTCGCTCCAGCCGACCAGGAGGGTGAAGACCAGGAGCTTGGCGGTGAAAATCGCGGCGATGGCGATCAACACCGCCAGGATGCCTTTGGCAACGCTGGCGTCTTCGCCGCCGAGGTAGGCCGCGTAGCGGACGCCGAGGCCGGCCAGGAAACCCACCGCCCAGGCGATCCAGCCGACTTCGTAGTGGGCGAAGTAGCCGACGAGCACCCAGATTATGACGCCGGCGGCCGCGCCGATGAGTCCGCCCACGATCCAACGAACCATCCCCATGGCGATCACCCCCGCGCTGGCTTGAGGAGAGGGAAGAGGGTTGCAGCCCCAACCGGATTTCGCTTGATTATCGCGTGCACGGTAGGGGCCCGCAAGAGGGCAGGGGGGCGGGGCGTGCGGGTGGCAAGGCCGCTGGCGCCGCCGCGAAACCGCGGGGATAAACCCCGCGGCTCGCTAAGCGCCCCACTGGCCCATCGCGGCGGGCGGCTCTATAATGCGGGATTCTTTCAAGGAAGCAGGGCATGACCAAGGTAGCGGAACAGAAGATTCTGGTGCTGGATTTCGGCTCCCAATATGCGCAGTTGATCGCCCGGCGGGTCCGCCAGCAGCACGTCTATTGCGAGATCGTCCGCCACGACCTTACCGCGGAGCGGATCGGCCAGCTCCGGCCGCGGGGACTGATCCTCTCCGGCGGGCCGTCAAGCGTCTACGAGCCCGGGGCGCCGAAGTGCGACCCGGCCATCTTCCGCCTGGGCATCCCCGTGCTGGGCATCTGCTACGGCATGCAGTTGGAGTGCGAGGCCCTGGGCGGCCGCGTGGCCAGCGCCCCGGCACGGGAATACGGCCGGGCCCAGTGCCGGCTGGTCAACAGCGGCCAGAGCGACCTCTTTGCCGGCATGCCGCCGGAGATCCAGGTGTGGATGAGCCACGGCGACCAGGTCACCGCCGTGGCCGAGGATTTCCTGCCGCTGGCGGCCACCGAGACCTGTCCCTATGCCGCGGTGAAGCACCGCAGTTTGCCCATCTACGGTCTGCAATTTCATCCCGAGGTGACGCACACGCCGCTGGGGACGAAGATCCTGGAGAATTTTCTCCGCGCGGTGTGCCGTTGCGACGGGACGTGGGAGCTGGGCGATTTCGCCCGCGAGAGCATCGAGGACATCCGCAACCGCGTGGGCCAGGGACGAGTGATCTGCGGTCTTTCCGGCGGCGTGGATTCCTCGGTGGTGGCGGCGTTGCTGGCCCAGGCGGTCGGCACCCAGGCCTCCTGCATTCTCATCGACAACGGCCTGCTGCGGAAGGACGAAGCGGAATCGGTGATCGAGGAGTTTTCCAATCACTTCAAGACGGACCTGCACGTGGTCGACGACCAGGACCGGTTTTTGGAGGCCCTGGCGGGGGTGGTCGATCCGCAGGAGAAGCGGCGGCGGATCGGCCACGCCTTCATCGAGTGTTTCGCCGACGAGGCAGCCCGCATCGAGGGGGCGGAGTTTCTCGCCCAGGGGACGCTCTATCCGGACGTGATCGAGAGCGGCGGCTCGCCCGACGGGCCGGCGGCCACGATCAAGCTGCACCACAACGTGGGCGGTCTGCCCGAGGACCTGGCCTTCACGCTCATCGAGCCGCTGCGCGACTTGTTCAAGGACGAGGTCCGCGCGCTGGCCGAGCGCCTGGGGCTGCCGCAGGACATCGTCTGGCGTCATCCCTTTCCGGGACCGGGGCTGGCCGTGCGCTGCGTGGGCGAGGTCACCCGGCGGCGGCTGGACACCCTCCGCGAGGCCGACGCCATCGTGGTCGGCGAGATCAAGCGGGCCGGGCTCTATCGCGAGACCGCCCAGGCCTTCGCCGTCCTCTTGCCGGTGCAGAGCGTGGGGGTGATGGGCGACGCCCGCACCTACGACGACGTGGTGGCGGTCCGCTCGGTGGCCACCGAGGACTTCATGACCGCCGACTGGTCCCACTTGCCCTACGAGCTTCTCGGGCGGATCTCCACGCGGATCATCAACGAGGTGCCGGGGGTGAACCGGGTGGTCTACGACATCAGCTCGAAGCCGCCGGCGACGATCGAGTGGGAGTGAAAGGAAGGATGAAGGATAAAGGATGAAGGATGAAGTTGCTCAGCCTCCGCCCTTCATCCTTCATCCTTTATCCTTCATCCTTAATCCTTTATTCCACCGCTTTCCAGTTCGTAATGCGGTTGCTGCGGACTTCGACCGGGGTGACGCCGGCCTCGCTCAGCTCCGCGGTGAGCAACTCCGGGCTCTGCAAGTCGTCGCGCCAGACCTGGACCTTCTTCTCCGTGGGAAGACTCTCGATGCGGAAGTTTCTCCTCGCCAGCGCGGGCAATTTTTCCCACGGCGAGACGATCGCCACCAGCTTCTCCGTGTCCTTGCCATTGTGACCCATCGGACTGCCTCCTCTTGTGGTTGCGGCGCGCATCTCCGCGCACAGACAAACCCAGGGGCGGAGATGTGCCTCTTCTTATAACGCGGACTCCGTCAGATTTCGGTCTCGGCGATGGCGCCAGGGGCACCCCCACCAAGACCAACCAATTTAGAAATCTCTCCGGGTGTTCCAAGTCCGGAAAGCGAGTAAATACATTTTCGTGCACTTTCGTTCGCTTGTCAAGGGAAAAGCGGCTGTCTTGACACCCGCCTGAAGTGGGCATAGCATTGACCGCCGCGGTTTCGTTTATCGAGCGAACGTAAAGACTGGCCAAGCGTTTTCAACGTCTTGTCGAGCAAACCCGGTAATGGCGAAGCGTTTTAAGCCGGTGACGCCCCTGTTGCCCGGTTTCGAGCCGGAGGAGGAAACCCGGCAAGCGGGGGGCCCGTCGCCGGCGGGAATCGCTCCGGCGGCGCCGCAGTCGAGCGAGGACCGCGCGGCGGCCATCGCCGCCATGCTCCAGCCGCAGGACCGCACGCCCGGACCGCCGCCGGAGAGTCTTGCCGGGCAGACGGTCTGGGCCATCGACTCCCATTCGCTCATCCACCAGGTGTTTCATGCCCTGCCCGAGATGACCAGTCCGCGGGGCGAGCCGGTGGCGGCGGTCTACGGGTTCGCCCGCGACGTGTTGGGGCTGTTGGAGAGCAAGCGGCCGGATTTCCTCTTCTGCGCCTTCGACATGCCGGGCAAGACCTTTCGCCACGCGCTGTACGCGGACTACAAGGCGACTCGGCCGCCGATGCCCGACGACCTGGCCTCGCAGATTCTTGCCTGCCATCGGGTGGTGCGGGCGTTGGGGATTCCGGCCTTGGGGGTGGCCTCCTTCGAGGCCGACGACATCCTGGCCACCATCGCCCGGCTGGTCGAGCAACTCGACGGCCGCTGTTATCTGGTCACCAGCGACAAGGACTGCCGGCAGCTCATCTCCGAGCGGGTGAAGCTCTACAACATTCGCAAGAGCGAGGTCCTCGACCGCGACGCCCTGCGGGCCGATTGGGGGATCAGTCCGCACCAGGTCGTCGATTACCTGGCCTTGGTGGGCGACGCCTCGGACAACGTGCCGGGCGTGCCGCTGATCGGGCCGGTCTACGCGCGGCAACTTTTGCAAGAATATGGCAGCCTCGATGAGATTCTCAAGCATGCCGACGAGGTGACCGCGGCCGCGCGGAGAGAGAATTTGAAGAAATTCGGCCAGCAGGCCATCACCAGCCGCCGGCTCCTCGAACTCGACGGGCACGTGCCGGTGGCGCTGGATTGGCAGGCCGCGCGTTGGGACCTCTCCGATCCGGCGCCGGCGCTGGCGCTTTTCGAGGAGTTCGGGTTTCGCAGTTTGGTGGAGAAGATGAGATCGCGTCGAGAAAAGGGCTCAACTCCGGTCGCCAACCAGCCCTCACCCCCGGCCCCTCTCCCGGAGGGAGAGGGGAGGGCAAAGCATCATCTCGTGGACACGGCGGAGAAGTTCGCCGCCCTCTTGGCCGAGCTGCGCGGGCAGAAGCGCATCTCCGTCGACACGGAGACGACCGGCACGCAGCCGCGCTGGCCGCGGTGGGCGGAAATCGTCGGCATGTCGCTGGCCTGGGATGATCGCGGCGGCTGGTACTTGCCCTTTCGCGCCCCGCCGGGCGAAGGCCACCTGGAATTGCAACCCACGCTGGACGCGCTGCGCCCGCTGCTGGAGGACCCGGCGCTGGCCAAGATCGGCCAGAACCTGAAGTACGACATGATCGTGCTCCGCGCGGCCGGCATCGCCCTGGCCGGCGTCACCTTCGATACCATGGTGGCAAGCTATCTGCTGGACGCCGGCCGGCGGAACCACAACCTCAACGACCTGGCCAAGCGCTACCTCAACCACGCGGCCATCAAGATCGAGGAACTCATCGGCAGCGGCAAGAACCAGAAGCGGATGGAGCAGGTGCCGGTGGCCCTGGTGGCCGACTACGCCGCCGAGGACGCCTGGCTGCCGGTCCGCCTGCGGCTCATCCTGGCCGAAAAACTCGCCGAGGCCGAGTTGACCGATCTGCTGGCCGACCTCGAGTTGCCGCTGATCGACGTGCTGGCGGAGATGGAATACACGGGCATCAAGGTGGACGTGGGCCGGCTGGCCGAATTGAGCGACCGCTACGGCCGGCGCATGGCCGCGCTGGAGCAGGAGATCTACGAACTGGCCGGGCGGCAGTTCAACATCGCTTCGCCCAAGCAATTGCAGGAGTTGCTGTTCGTCGAGAACAAGCTGCCGGTGATCAAGCGCACGAAGACCGGCCCGAGCACCGACGTGGCCGTGCTGGAGGCCCTGGCCCCGCTGCATCCGTTGCCGGCGAAGATCGTCCAATATCGCCAATACGCCAAGCTCAAGGGGACCTACGTGGACGCCTTGCCGGCGATGGTCCACCCGGCGACCGGCCGCGTCCATGCCTCGTTCAACCAGGTCGTGACCGCCACGGGCCGGCTGAGCTCCAGCGATCCGAACCTGCAAAACATCCCCGTGCGAACCGACGAGGGGCGGGAAATCCGCTCGGCCTTTGTGCCCGGCGAGGAAGGCTGGCTGCTGCTGGCGGCCGACTACTCGCAGATCGAGCTGCGAATCCTGGCGCATTACTCGGGCGATGAGCGGCTTTGCGAGGCCTTCCAGCGCGACGAAGACATCCACGCCCGCGTGGCCAGCCAGGTCAACGGCGTCCCGCTGACCGACGTGACCGAAGCGATGCGGCGGCAGGCCAAGACGGTCAATTTCGGCGTGATCTATGGTCAGAGCGCCACGGGGCTGGCCGCTCGGCTGGGCATCGAAAAGGCCGCCGCCGCCGAGTTCATCGACGGCTACTTCCGCAGTTATCCGGGCATCGAGGGCTTCCTGGTCCGGGTCCTGGCGGAATGCCGCCGCAAGGGGTATGTTAGTACGATCCTGGGCCGCCGGCGGGCGATCCGCGGCGTCCGCGCAAATGCCGGCCGCTCCCGCAACCTCGCCGAACGCACCGCGGTCAACACCGTCATCCAGGGCTCCGCGGCCGACCTGATCAAGCGGGCGATGATAACCATCCACGCGCGGCTGCGGCGCGAGGGGCTCGCGGCGCGGATGCTTTTGCAAATTCACGATGAGTTGATCTTCGAGGTCCCCGCCGAGGAGCTCCCGCGGTTGGCTGCGCTGGTGCGCGAGGAGATGGCTGGCGCCGCCGCGTTGCGGGTCCCCTTAAAGGTCGATTTGAAGGCCGGCCCGAACTGGGCGGATGCGAAGGAACTTTCTTGAACGTGACTGAATCACCAGACGACGAAAGGGTTCGTAAATGGGAAACGTTGTGGGAATCTTCTTTATTTGCGCCGTCCCGGCGGCGGCGGGCGCGGCGATGTTGTGTCAGAGCGCAGAACACGGAGGGGGAACGGCCGCCGAGGTATTCTTCGGGCTTGCGGCGGTGACCTTGCCGATTTGTTACGCGATCATTCACGCGGCCAGGATCCGCAAGGGGGAAGCGTAGAAGCGTGTTGCGCATCATCGGTTTACTGGGCGGAGTGGCCAGCGGCAAGAGCACCGTGGCGCACGAGTTGGCGCGACTGGGCGCCGGCGTATTGGACGCCGACCGCGCGGGCCACGAGGTGCTGCGGCTGGCGCACGTCGAGGCGGCCGTGCGGAGGCGGTGGGGGGAGGCGGTCTTCGGTCCCGATGGACACGTGGACCGCAGGCGGCTGAAAACCATCGTCTTTGCCCCTCCGCCCGCCGGTCCCCCCGAGCGGAAATACCTGGAAGGGCTGACCCATCCGGAAATCGGCCGACTTTTGCAGGCGCAGGCGGCGGCGATGGAGGCGGGGGGGGTCAAAATCGCCGTGCTGGACGCCCCATTGATTTTGGAGGCCGGGTGGGATAAACTATGTGAGAAGCTGGTGTTTGTCGATTCCCCGGCCGAGGTGCGCCTGGCGCGGGCCTTGGGGCGGGGATGGAACGAAGAGGAGTTTGCGGCCCGGCAGGCGGCCCAGGAATCTCTGGACTTGAAGCGCCGCCGCGCCGATGTGATTATAGATAACGCCGGTTCTCCGCAACGGACAGCAGCTCAAGTCGAGCATTTTTGGCACTCCCTTGTCGGTTCGTGATCCCGCCGCCGGCGCCTTCCGCGTGCCGATGTGTTAAACCCCTTTCGCGTAACACCTACTCCGCTGATCCCTTACGGCTATCGCGCTAACTGACTTCGACCAACCCGCCGCCGGCGCCTTCCGCGTGCCGGCCCCTTTTCCTCTCAGGAGTTTGACATGTCGCACGCCGGGGACCTCAAGCCCGATTACGACGACCCCAAGGATGATGCGTCCGCGGCGGCCCTGCCCGCCGAGGCGGCCACCGACGCCGAGGTCGAGTACCACCTCGACGACGAGGACGAGCCGCTGTCGCTGGCCGAGGAGATCGTCGCCGAAGGGGGCATCCACAAGGACGCCATCCACGACCGCTACGAGGAGATCAAGCAAACCGGCGACACCCACATCGCCGAGTTGCAGCGGATGTCGATGGCCGAGCTGATCGAGGAGGCCCGCAAGGATAACCTCAGCGACTATGCCGGCATCAAGAAGCACGACCTAGTGTTCAAGATTCTCAAGGAGCGGGTGAAGCTCAACGGGCTGATGTACGGCGAGGGGACGCTGGAGGTGCTGCCCGACGGTTTCGGCTTCCTCCGCAGCCCCGATTATCATTATCTTTCCTGCCCGGACGACATTTACGTTTCGCCCAGCCAGATCCGGCGTTTCGGACTGAAGACGGGGGCCACGGTCTCCGGCCAGATCCGCCCGCCCAAGGAAAACGAGCGCTACTTCGCCTTGCTGCGCGTGGAGGCGATCAACTACCAGGACCCCAACCTGCTGACCAGCAAGGTGTCGTTCGACGAGCTGACGCCGCTGCACCCCGACGAGCGGATCCGCATGGAGACCACGCCCGAGGAAGTGGAGATGCGGGTGGTGGACCTGATCGTGCCCATCGGCTTCGGCCAGCGGGGTCTGATCGTCAGCCCGCCGCGGGCCGGCAAGACGATCCTCATGCAGAAGATGGCCAAGGCGGCGCTGGTGAACTATCCCGACCTCTACGTCTTCATGCTCCTCATCGACGAGCGGCCCGAGGAAGTCACCGACATGGAGCGGGAGGTGAAGGGGCCGAACTGCGAGGTGATCAGCTCGACCTTCGACGAGCCGGCGGCGCGGCACCTCCAGGTTTCCGAGATGGTGCTGGAGAAGGCCAAGCGGATGGTCGAGTACGGCTACAACGTGCTGATCTTCCTGGATTCGATCACGCGGCTGGCGCGGGCGTGGAACTCGGAATGTCCCAATTCCGGCAAGCTCCTCTCCGGCGGCGTCGACGCCAACGCCTTGCAGCGGCCCAAGCGGTTCTTCGGCTCCGCCCGCAAAGTGGAAGAGGGCGGGTCGCTGACGATCATCGGCACGGCCCTGGTCGAGACCGGCAGCCGCATGGATGAAGTGATCTTCGAGGAGTTCAAGGGCACCGGCAACCAGGAGATCGTGCTGGACCGCAAGCTGGTGGACCGGAGACTCTGGCCGGCCATCGACATCAACCGCAGCGGCACGCGCAAGGAGGAGATGTTGCTGGATCCGGAGGAGTACCGGCGGATTTGCATCCTCCGCCGCGTGGTCGCCGACATGAACCCCCCCGAGGCCATGGAGCTGCTGGTCACGCGGCTGCTGAAGACCAAGAGCAACGCCGAGTTCCTCATGAGCATGAACATGAAGGTGTGATGGTCAACGTCTATCAAGGCAACACATCCGCCCCCACCGGGCGCTTCGCCGTCGTGGTGTCGCGGTTCAACGAGTCGATCACGGCGCGGTTGCTCGCCGGCGCGGTCGAGACGCTCCTGTCCCACGGCGTCGCCGAGGAGCAGATCGACGTCGTTTGGACCCCCGGGGCCTTCGAGATCCCCACCGTGGCCGGCCGCCTGGCCGCCGCCGGAGGCTACGCCGCTATCCTCTGCCTCGGCGCCGTCATCCGCGGCGAGACCACGCACGATCAGCACATCAACCGGGCGGTGAGCATCGCCCTGGCCGAGTTGGGCGCCCGCGCGGGCCTGCCCGTGCTCTTCGGCGTGCTCACCTGCAACACGCTGGAGCAGGCCCTGGCCCGCAGCGGCGCCGCCACCGCCACCACCGGCAAGGACCAGCCCGGTAGCCGGCTGGGCAACAAGGGGGTGGATTGCGCCATGGCCGCCCTGGAGATGGTCAGCCTGCTGGCCAAATTGCCCGCACAGAATCTCACGCAAAGGCGCAAAGACGCAAAGACGCAAAGGCCGGCGAAGAGAGAAACGAAGGAAAGAGGGGAGGGGCGATGACCGAGAACGAAATCGCCGCCATCGTGGTGGATGCGGCCTACTGCCTTCACAAGCATTTCGGTCCCGGCCTGAGTGAAACCGTGTATGAGGTTTGCTTGGTGCACGAGCTGAGGAAACGCGGGCTTCGCGCGGAACGGCAGCAGGCGATTTCCGTTACCTACGATTCCATCACATTCGATGAGGGCTTTCGCGCGGACGTAATTGTCGAGGATAAGGTCGTTCTCGAACTGAAGTCTGTGGAGGAAGTCCATCCCGTGCACAAGAAACAGCTCTTGACCTACTTGCGAATATTGGACAAGCGGCTCGGGCTGCTGATCAATTTTGGCGCCGAGCTGATGAGAGACGGCATCACGCGCGTGGTCAACGGACTGCCGGAGGACCCGTGACTTCCCCTTATCCTTTTCTCCTTTGCGCCTTTGCGCCTTTGCGCCTTTGCGTGAAATACCCTCCGTAAAGATCTCGTTTCACGGTAAGACTCATGGCCCGCCGCAGCCGATCACGTGAAGTCGCCTTCCAGGTCCTCTATCAGGACGACCTGAATCCGCACAGTTCGCCGGCCGTCGGCGAGGCCCTGATTAGCCAGCGGCTCAAGGCCGAGGACCTGGCCGCCTTCGCCCGCGAACTGGTGGCCGGCGTCCGCAAACACCGCCAGGAGTTGGACCAGTGGATCGAGCAGACCGCGGCCAACTGGAGCCTGCACCGCATGGCCGCCACCGATCGCAACGTGCTCCGCCTGGGGGCCTATGAAATCTTCCACGGCCAGACGCCGCCGCGGGCAGCCATCGACGAGGCGGTCGGGCTGGCCAGGCGCTTCGGCTCCGCCCAGTCGGCGCCGTTCGTCAACGGCATCCTCGACAACCTCATGCGCAAGGCGGAGGGCGGAAGGCGGAGGGCGGAAGGATGAAAGACAAAGGCCGAGAGCGGAAGACGACAAGAGAAAGGCGGAGGGCGGAGGGCGGAAGGCGGAAGGAACGCCGACGCTCGCATTCGACGCTCGCTCGGCCTTCATCCTTCGTCCTTTTTCGATCCCCGTCGTTCGCCGCCGCCATCGCAACCGCGGGGATAAACCCCGCGGCTCGCATGCAGAGTATTCCTTCCCCCTTCCGCCCTCCGCCCTCCGCCTTTCTCCTTCATCCTTCATCCTTCATCCTTCATCCTTAATTCCCATGGGTCTCTTTGACAAACTGAAGCAAGGTCTGAAAAAGACCCGCTCGCTGCTGAACACCGACCTCCGCGACCTCTTCAAGACCGAGGGGCGGCTGGTCGATGAGACGTTCCTCCACGAGCTGTTCGAGATGCTGGTCAAGACCGACATGGGCGTCGAGGCGGCGCAGGAGACGGTCGATGAGATCGGCGCGAGCTTCCGCGCCCGCGTCGTCGGGCTCGGCGAGGTCCTCGAACACGTCAAGCGGACGCTCAAGGCCCTGCTGGCCCAGCCCGCCGAGCCGATCCATTTCGCCGCCGCCGGCCCGACCGTCGTCATGGTGGCGGGCGTGAACGGCTCGGGGAAGACCACTTCGATCGCCAAGCTCTCGGCCATGTTCCAGGCGGACGGCAAGAAGGTGGTGCTGGGGGCGGCCGACACCTTCCGGGCGGCGGCCGTCGAGCAGTTGACCATCTGGGCCCAGCGCCTCGGCGCGGAGATCGTCACCGGGCCGCAGGGCAGCGACCCGGCCAGCGTGGCCCATCGCGCGGTCGCCCGCACCCTGGAGGCCGCCGCGGACGTCTGCATCGTCGACACGGCCGGCCGCCTGCAAACGCAACAGAACCTGATGCAAGAGCTGACGAAGATCCACCGCGTGCTGGGCAAGCAGATCCCCGAGGCCCCGCACGAAGTCCTGCTGGTGCTGGATGCCACCACGGGCCAGAACGGCATCAGCCAGGCCCGGCACTTCACCGACGCGGTGCGTTGCACGGGCATTGTGCTGGCCAAGCTCGATGGCACGGCCAAGGGCGGCGTGGTGGTGGCCATTCGCAAGCAAGTCGGCCTGCCGGTGAAGTACGTGGGTGTTGGCGAGACGGCCGAGGACCTGACGCTCTTCGAGGCCGATCCGTTCGTCGACGCGTTGTTCGAGGATTTGGGACGCTGAGCGACTGTTGCGTGGGCCCCGAAAGGGCGTCAGTCGCGTGAGCCCCGAAGGGGCGTCAGTCAATAGCCAGGGGCGCAAGCCCCTGGTACGCAGGCGAAGCAATCGCCGCCAGCCCCGAAGGGGCGACACTTATAGGGAAATCGGCGATACTGTCGCCCCTTCGGGGCTGAGAGGGGACGCAACATGTTGACAAGATGGGATGCCTTCTGATACGCTTCCCACGATGCGGCGCCAACGCCGTCCGGACGTCGAAACGGGGACGCAGCTAGTATTGACAAGATGGGATAACTTGCGCTAAACTTTCCACCATGCCAAGACACGCAAGAGTCGCTCCCGGCGGGCTGGTCTATCACGCGCTGAATCGGGCGGTGGCGGGCCTGCCCCTGTTCCGCAAGGAGGCCGACTACGCGGCCTTCGAGCGGATCATGATCGAGGCCCATGCCCTGCACCCCACGCGAATCCTCGCCTGGTGCCTGATGCGGAACCACTGGCACTTCGTGCTTTGGCCGCGGGAAGAAGGGGAGGTGACGGCCTTTCTCCGCTGGCTGGCCCACACCCACGCCATGCGCTGGCACGTGGCGCACGGCACGGTCGGGCGCGGGCATCTGTACCAGGGCCGTTTCAAGAGCTTCCCCGTCCAGGAAGACGGGCACGTTCTGACGGTCTGCCGTTACGTCGAGCGGAATGCCCTCAGTGCCCGCGTGGTGCGGCGCGCGGAGGACTGGCGTTGGGGGAGCTTGTGGGCGCGGCGGAGCGGCCCGCCGGTCCTGCAATCGCTGTTGAGCGACTGGCCGGTGGAGCGGCCTGCTCATTGGCTGCGGTTGGTCAACCAGCCCTTGACGGAGAAGGAGCGTGAGGCCCTGCGGACCTCGGTTGCCCGGGGGCGTCCCTATGGGGATGACGATTGGCAGCAGAAGCAAGTGAAGCGACTGGGCCTACTGCACACCATGCGGCGCGAAGGGCGTCCGGCAGCGGCCGCGGGAGAGCGGCGGCCGGAAAACTAGCTGCGTCCGCGTTTCAACTGCTCCGTTTCGACTGCCATTATTGTCAGTTTTCACACTACCATGCCCCGGCCGCCGGGTGGCAAATCCGGCACGTCCGATTCAGCCGTCAAAGTCTCCCACCGCGCGCGCCTCTTTTGTCACTTCGCCCAGATTTCCCGTCTTTTCGCGTTAATCGGGACTTGAGGGCGGTCCGATAGCAGCACTATTGCGACTGGCCCACGCGGCCGCCCACGGCAGGCCCGCGCCAGCGTCCCCGTTTCCTTCCATCGCGGAGTACCCTGTCATGAGAATCACGACCCTGGTCATTGCCGGCGGTATTTGTGCCCTTCTGTGTCTTGGCGAGGCCCACGCGCAAACGACCCCTGTGACCGGCCTGAATCAGCCCTCCTCGGTCCAGCCGGCGGCCAATCCAAACGACGCCAACGTGATGTTCGCGGCGCAAGACGGCGCCACGCCGCCGGCTGCCCCGGCGCCGAGTCCGGCCGCCGCCGCGCCGAGCCCGTCCGACCAGGCGACGGAAAAGAAACCGGAAGAAGCGAAGAAGGACGAGGAAAAGAAGGACGAGGAGACGCCCCCGGAAGACACCGGCTTCAAACTCTTCAAAAACATCCCCATCCTCGACGACAACCGCATCGACGTCCGCGGCTGGATCGATCAGGGCTTCACCTGGAATCCCAGCAACCCGGCCAACGGCTTTAACGGCCCGGTCGGCTACAACGACCGCGCCAACGAGTACATGCTCGACCAGACGTACTTGATCATGGAGCGGGTGACGAAGGTCGAGAACGACTGCGGCGTGGACGTCGGCGGCCGGGTGGACCTGCTCTACGGCGAGGACCACCGCTACGACGAGGCGGCGGGATTGGACACCGAGTGGTATAGCGGGCGGTTCTACGGCCTGGCCATGCCGCAGATGTACGCCGACCTGGCCATCAACAAGTGGGTCTTCCGCGCCGGCCATTTCCTGGCCCCCGTCGGCTACGAGAGCGTGATGGCCCCGGAAAACTTCTTCTATTCCCACAGCTACGGCTTCCTCTACGGCCAGCCCACCACGCTCAGCGGCGGCGAGGCCATGTACAAGGTCAACGACCGGTGGACCGCCAACTTCGGCATCGACACCGGTTGGAACGACTGGACCAGCTCCGTCGGCAAGATCAACTACTTCGGCGGCGTCAACTGGACGAGCAAGGACCAGAAGAGCACGCTGGCCTGGGAGACGTTCATCGGCAATACCGACGACGCCAATCCCCAGGCCACCCGCGTTCATTACGACCTGGTCTTCACGCAGAAGATCGGCGAGAAGTGGCAGTTCGCCTTCGAGCACAACCTGGGCTATGACAGCGGCGCCGTGGCGACCAACAATGGCTTCACGCACGGCGACTGGTTCAGCTTCGCCCCGTATTTTATCTACACGATCAACGACTGCTGGTCGGCCGGGATGCGGTACGAATGGTTCTCCGACATCGACGGGATCGTGGTCGAGCAGGTCGGTCCGCCGACCATCCCCGCCGTTCCCGCCATCTACAACGCCCTGACCTGGGGCGTGAACTGGAAGCCGCACAAGAGCAAGAACGTCCTCATCCGCAGCGAGCTGCGTTACGACTGGGCCAACGACTCGCTCCCCGCCGGCCAACGGCCTTTCGACGCCGGCGAGAAGAACACGCAATTCCTCTGGGCGACCGACTTGATCGTGAGGTTCTAACGGGTTCTGCTCTCGACCTCCAAGAGCGGCGTTGGGGGGCACCGGCGGCTAGATGGCGGCGGTGCCCCCCATTATTAGGAGAGCTTAGAACTTAGTTCTTAGAACTTAGCAGCCAGAGCCCCCCGGACGCAGTCCGGGGGCTTTTTTTCTAGGCTCGAAGAACTACGTTCTAAGGTCTCCCTCCCCTTGAGCCGGCCGGTCAGGGCGGATACCATAAGGTGGCCTGCACCGAGGGAGGGAATCTGCCGTGAAACTGATCATCGCCATCATCCAGCCCCATCGCCTGGAGGCCGTCAAGGCGGCCTTGGCCGACGTCGAGGTCTTTCGGCTGACCGTCATGGACGTGCAAGGATTCGGGCGTCAGCGGGGACACGCCGAAGTGTACCGCGGCCATGAATTCGCCGTCAACCTGCTGCGGAAGGTGCAATTGATGATCGCGGTGAACGAGGAATTCCTTCAGCCCACCGTGGACGCGATCATCCGCGGCGGCCGCACCGGCGCCGCCGGCGAGATCGGCGACGGCAAGATCTTTGTGCTGCCGCTGGAAGACTGCATCCGCATCCGCACCGGCGAGCGCGGCGGCGAGGCGATCTAAGCAAGGGGGAAGGCGGAAGGGGGAAGGCGATACCAGCCGGAGAAGCCTGCGAAACCGCAAGCGTGTCGCCACACGCCCTCGTCCTTCATCCTTCCTTCCCCCTTCCCCCTTCCGCCCTCCGCCTTTCCCCTTAATCCCTCCCTTGCCGCGGCATGTAGCGGCAATCGGTAAAGATCGGCAAGGTTAGCGGCTGCGGGCGCATATTGTGGGCTCATGCGCAGCGCAGCTTTGTATTCGGTCTCCGCTTCGGCAGAACGGCCGCGCTTCGCAAAGAAACTACCGAGGGCCGCGCGCGCTTCCGGCCGATCGGCACTGAAGCGCTGAGCGTCAACGAACTCGGCGGCCGCGCCCTCGAATCGTTCACGGTCGGCGGGAGGCAGATTCGCGGTCGGTACCACGGCAAGCAGCGAGGCTGCCCTGATGCGCACGCCGCGGCTGGGATCGGAGAGAAGCGGCGAAGCGAGCGGCCAAATCTGAGCCGCCGGTACGCCTTCGAGCATGTCGAGAGCGCCAATCCGGACCATGGGATCCGGGTCCGACAGGGCTACCCGGGCTAAGTTGCCATT
>JBKQVT010000086.1:0-20777 GCA_052139835.1 Thermoguttaceae bacterium | reverse complement strand
CGGGTGTACCGGGAACAGTTCTGGCCGATGTTCAACCCCTCCAACGCCCGCTGGGCCCTGCTGGTCGGCACCGATCATTCCCACGGCGTGCTGGCCCACCAGATCCAGTCGGATCGCGAGTCGCCCTATCGCATCCGCGGATTCCTCTGCTTGGAAGAGACGGAGAAATCGCGGCTGGGCCAAATCCCCGTGCTGGGGAAAGTGGAAGACGTGCGGAACGTCGCCGCCGGCGCCAAGGCGACCGACATCCTGGTGATTGCCGGGACCCTGGCCGGGCCGCGGTTGCGGACGCTGATGAACGACTGCGAGAAGGCCGGCCTGAACCTGAAGATCATCCGCCGCCTGGAAGACCGCCTCGGCGGCGACCATCGCATTCCCATCCGTGACATCGAGATCGGCGACCTGCTGCGGCGGGCGCCGGTGCAATTGGACACCCGCATGATCGGCAAGCTCCTGGAAGGCCGCACGGTGATGGTCACCGGCGCCGGGGGGAGCATCGGCTCGGAGATCTGCCGCCAGGTGTTGCGCTTCAATCCGCGGGCGTTGGTGTTGGTGGGCCGGGGCGAGAACCGCATCTTCAAGATCGACCGCCGTTTGCAGGCCATCCACGGAGGCGCGGAACTGTACACCTGCATTGCCAGCGTCACCGATGCGCTGCGGATGCGGCAACTCTTCCAGGAGTACCGGCCGGAGGTGGTCTTCCACGCGGCCGCCCACAAGCACGTGCCGCTGATGGAGTGCAATGTCGGCGAGGCGGTGCAGAACAACGTCAACGGCACCAGGTGCCTGGCCGACCTGGCCGACGAGTTTGGCGTGCGGAATTTCGTTTTTATCTCGACCGACAAGGCGGTGCATCCTTCCAGCGTCATGGGGGTCACGAAGCAGTTAGCCGAGCGCTACGTCCACGCCCTCTCCCATGTCTCCTCGACGCGTTTCACCGTGGTCCGCTTCGGCAACGTGCTGGGATCGGAAGGGAGCGTGGTGCCGATTTTCCAGGAGCAGATTCGCCGCGGCGGGCCGATCACCGTGACCGATCCCCGCATGACGCGGTTCTTCATGACCATCTCGGAGGCTTCGCAACTGGTGCTGCAGGCGGCGGCCATGGGCAACGGCGGCGAAATCTTCGTGCTGGAAATGGGGGAGCCGGTGAAGATCATCGACCTCGCCCGCGACTTGATTCGGCTCTCCGGCCTGCCGGAGAATTCCATCGAGATTTGCTTCACGGGGGTGCGTCCGGGAGAGAAGCTCTATGAAGAACTGTACTTCAATGAAGAGGAAACGCTTCCCACCTCGCACCCCAAGCTGCGCGCCGCCTACCATCGCCCCTACACTCTGGCCGAGGTCCGCCGGGACGTGGCGTCGCTGCAGCAACTCCTTCACGAGCCCCAGGAGGTCCTTCGCCAGAAGCTGCAAGAGATCGTGCCGGAATACCTCCGCCCGCCCCAGGACGGCCAGCCCGGGGCCCCCTTGACGGGGCAGGCGGCGGGGGATAAAGGGGGTATCGAGCTGCGCTCGTGAGCGGACGCCATGAGGGGAGCGGGGGCCACGCCGGTGCCCCCTCTGCCCGCCCCCCGACCGTGGCGCAGGCCGGCTTTTCTCGCCGCCGGCGTGTCGCGCGGCGTTTGCAAGGTATGTTTGCACTGAAATCCTGCGCGACCGCGCCAAAGGCCGCAGGATCGGTATAATCGGTGAAACCGCGCGGGACCGCGGCAAGGGATGTCGCCGCGGGCAAGCGGAGATGACGCGCCCAAGAAACTCCCGGCGCAACGATACGCAAGAGACCACCGTAGCGAACGATTTTATGGGGACCGGTGTCACCCACGAGAACGGAGTGCGCGCCGAATCATGAAACGAGGCCCGCGATGAATCCCTCCCTGGCGGTCATCGGTTGCGGATATTGGGGAAGGAACCTGGTCCGCGTCTTCGCGGAATTGGGGGCCCTGCGCTGCGTTTGTGATACCGACAGGCAGCGCTATGAGCCCCTGAAGTTCGCCGGCAGCCCGCCGGCCTTCACCGACGACCTCCAGGAGGTGTTGGCCGATCCCCTGTTGCCGGCGGTGGCCATCGCCACGCCGGCGGCCACGCATTACGATCTGGTGCGTCGCTCGCTGGAGGCCGGCAAGGACGTGTTCGTGGAGAAACCGCTGGCGCTGAACGCCCGGCAGGGCGAGGAACTGGTGGCCCTGGCCCAGCGCCGCGCCGCCGTGCTCATGGTCGGGCACATCCTCCTCTACCACCCGGCGGTGGTGAAACTCCGCCAGTTGGTTCAGCAAGGGGCCCTGGGGCGGATCCTCTACTGCTACTCGAATCGCCTGAACATGGGCTTGATCCGCACGGAAGAGAATATCCTTTGGAGTTTCGCGCCCCACGACATCTCCGTCATCCTCCACCTCCTCGGCGAAGAGCCCATCGCAGCGGAAGCCGACGGCCAAAGCTACCTCACCCCCGGCGTGGTCGACGTGACCTTGAGCCGGTTGAAATTCAAGAGCGGCGCCAACGGGCATATTTTCGTCAGTTGGCTGCACCCTTCCAAGGAACAGCGGCTGGTGATCGTGGGGACGGAGAAGATGGCCGTCTTCGACGACACGGCGGAGAAGAAGTTGCTGTTGTATCCGCACCACGTCGATTGGATCGGACGTGCGCCGAAGGCCGTCAAGGCCGAGCCGGTCGTGGTGGAACTCGACAAGGCCGAGCCGCTCAAGGAGGAGTGCCGGCACTTCCTCGACTGCATCGTCAGCCGGAAGGCGCCGCTTTCGGACGGCCGCGAGGGCCTGCGCGTGCTGCGCGTGCTGGACGCCTGCCAGCAGTCGTTGGAGCGCCGCGCGGCGGCGCCGGCCGCGCCGCCCGCCACGGACTATTTCGTCCACCCCAGTGCCTTCGTCGACCAGCCTTGCTCGATCGGCGCCGGGACGAAGATCTGGCATTTTTCGCATGTCATGAAGGGGGCCGTCGTGGGTCGCGGTTGCGCGATCGGCCAGAACGTGGTGGTCGGCTCGGCGGCGGTGATCGGCAACGGCGTGAAGATTCAGAACAACGTCTCGGTGTACGACGCCGTCACCTTGGAGGATGGGGTGTTTTGCGGGCCGTCGATGGTCTTTACCAACGTCATCAACCCCCGCAGCGAGATCGTGCGGAAAAACGAATACCGCCCCACGCTGATCCGGCAAGGGGCCACTTTGGGGGCCAACTGCACGATCGTCTGCGGCCATACCGTGGGGCGCTACGCCTTCGTGGCCGCCGGGGCGGTGGTGAGCGGCGACGTGGCCGACTTCGCCCTGGTGGCGGGCGTGCCGGCGCGGCAGATCGGCTGGATGTGCCGCTGCGCGGCGGGGCGATTGGAGTTCCGCGACGACGCGGCCTCCTGTGCGGCTTGCGGCCGGCAATATCGCCTCCGCGACGGCCGGGTGGAGGAGGCGGAGGGCCCGCCAACTCCCCCTTCTCCGGAGCGGGGAATCGCGGTAGGATAGCCCCTTGGCGGCGACACTATATTGATGCGTCTCTCAGGAGGAAGACGACGATGGCCAGTTCGGCTGTGAAAACCACGAAGATGACTGTTCCCTTGCTCGATCTGAAGGCCCAGTACGCGACCATCCGCGAGGAGGTCCGCCGGGCCGTCGATGCGGTGCTGGAGAGCCAATACTTCATTCTCGGCCCGACCGTGACCGAGTGCGAGGAACTGCTGGCGCCGTACTGCGGCTGCGCGCACGCCGTGGGGGTTTCCTCCGGCAGCGACGCCTTGCTGGCGGCGCTGATGGCCGAAGGGATCGGCCCGGGCGACGAGGTGATCACGACGCCGTATACGTTTTTCGCCACCGTGGGGGCCATCGCCCGGCTGTGCGCCACGCCGGTGTTCGTCGACATCTGCCCGCAAACCTACAACCTCGATCCGGCGCAGGTGGAGGGCCGGGTGACGGAACGCACGAAGGCGATCCTTCCCGTTCACCTCTACGGGCAGTGCGCCGAGATGGACCCGATCCTGGAGGTGGCGGCGCGTCAGAAGCTGGTGGTGATCGAGGATGCGGCCCAGGCCATCGGCGCCGAGTACAAGGGCCGCCGCGCCGGCTCGATGGGGGAATATGGCTGCTTCAGTTTCTTTCCCTCGAAGAATCTCGGCGCCGCCGGCGACGGCGGCCTGGTGACGACGCGGGATGCCGGGCGCGCGGAAACGCTCCGCGTGCTGCGCATGCACGGCTCGAAGCCCAAATACTACCACAGCCTGATCGGCGGCAACTTCCGCCTCGACGCCCTCCAGGCCGCCATCATCAGCGTCAAGTTCCGCCATTTGGAGCAGTGGACGGCCGGGCGGCAGGCCAACGCCGCGCGTTACCGCCGGCTGTTCGCGGCCGCCGGGCTGGCCGACGGCGCGGTCGGGCTTCCCGCCGAGGTCTCCCACTGCCGCCATATTTACAACCAGTTCGTCATCCGCGTGCCGCGGCGCGACCAGCTCCAGGCGTATCTGAAAGAGCAGGGCGTGACCACCGAGATCTACTATCCCGTCCCCCTGCACCTGCAAAAGTGCTTTGCCTACGTGGGGAATCGGGCCGGGGATTTCCCCCACAGCGAAGCGGCGGCCGAGCAGACCCTGGCCTTGCCCATCTATCCGGAATTGTCCGACGAACAAGCACAATACGTAGTGGCCACGATCGCCCGGTTCTTGGCCGTGACGGCATAATGCAGGAAGGTTTTGATCCATATCGCAAGTGGCTGGGCATCCCGCCGCGCGACCAGCCGCCCCACCACTATCGCTTGTTGGGCATCGAGCCGTTCGAGGCCGACACGGACGTCATCGCCAACGCCGCCGACGGCCGCATGGCGCAGGTGAAGAACTTCCAAGGGGGCAAACATGCGGCCGCCTCGCAGCGGATCCTCAACGAACTGGCCGCTGCCAAGGTGTGCCTGTTGAACCCGGAAAGAAAGGCCGCCTACGATCGCCTCCTGCGGCAACAACTGGCGGCAAGAACCGCGGCGCCTGCCGGCGGAGCGGCGGCGACGGCCGCACCCGCGGCCAACGACGCGATGGCGTCGTTCCTGACCAGCGTGACGGGCGGTGCGCCCCGCCGTACCGACAGCAGGGCCCCGAGGCGGCGGAAAAAATCCCTCTTGCCTGTGGCCGTGGGGATCGCACTGGGCGGGTTTTTGCTGGTCGCGCTGGCCGCCGTCCTCCTGAAACCGGCCCCGAGCCCGCCAATCGCCGCAACGCCCGCGCCAAAGCCTTCGCAGCCTGACCGCAGCATCGCCAGCAAAGTCGTGCCGAGCCTCTCGACGAAGCCGGGCTCCCAGAAACCGGCTGCGCCGGAAGCGGAGAAGACCGCCGCGGGTATCGCCGTTAAGGCCGGCGCGGCGGTGCCGCCGCCGCTGCCGGAGGCGAAGCCCGCGGCGCCGTCGCCGGTCCAGCTTTCGCAAGCGTCGCCGGCCGGTCAGCGGCCGGCGATACCGTCCAAAGAGCCGGCCGCCAAGGCCGCGCAAGACACGGCCCCCCCGCAGGCGTCTGCCGTGGCGCCGACGCCGAAGCCGGCGGCCACCGCGGCCGAGGACACGAGGCTGTCCGTTCCTGGCGACGCCGACCAGGAAGCCGTCGAGAAGCGTATCCGGCAGATTTTCCAGCAGCAGTTTTCCGGCAGCCGTGCGGCGGGTGCTAAAGTGAAGTTGGCGGAGAAACTGTTCGAACAAGGCGTGGCCACCACGGACGACTCCACCGCCCGTTTCGTCCTCTGGCGATTGGCGGCGGAAACGGCGGCCGAAGGGGGCGAGTTGGCGAAGAGTCTGCAGATTGCCGACAAGCTCGACGAGGGATATCGCTTCGACGGTCTGGGGATGAAAGCGGACCTGGTCGGCACGGTGGTCAAGTCTTCGCGGAGCGGGCCGCTGGACGCCGACGCCACCCGGCAATCCGTCGAAACCGTCGTATCGCTGGCCGATGTGGCCGCGGCGCGGGACCAATTCGAGATTGCCGGGCGGTTAATCAAGTCGGCCGCCGTGGCGGGGCGAAGGCTCAAGGATTTGCGACTCAATCATGATCTTGCCGCGCGCGGTCACGAGTTGGAGCGGCTGAAAGGCAAGTTTGCCTCGGTCCAGAAGGCCCTGGACACGCTGGCTGCCGATCCCAGCGACGGCGCAGCCAACGCGGCCGCGGGGCAGTGGTATTGCTTCGTCAAGGAGAATTGGGAGCAGGGGCTGCCGCTGCTGGCAAAGGGCAACGGCGCCGAGTTGGCCGTACTGGCCAAGCGCGACCTGGCCCAAGGGGCCGACGCCAAGCGGCAGGTCGAACTGGCCGACGCCTGGTGGGCCTGGGCGGCGAAGGAACCGCCTCCGGCCAGGTCGGTGGTGCAAGCGCGGGCCGCACACTGGTACGAGGCGGCTTTGCCGAAACTCAGCGGACTGGACAAGGCCGCCGTCGAGCAGAAGCTGAAGGCCATGGCCCCGGAGGCGGCCGCGAGCAACGGTCGCGGCAAGGAGCCGAAGTATGCCGCCGGGCCGCGGCCGGAAATCGACATCGCTTTCGAAAAGCAGGGAGTGGTCGATCGCGCCGGTCACACCCACCCAACCGTCGCCGGCGCCTTGCGGTACACCGCTGGGCCGGGGGGGACAATCGCCGCGCACTTCTCCGGGGCGATCGTCGATTTGGGCAAATACAACGTGGGCAGCAGCCCGTTCACGTTGGAGATCGGCTTGCGTCCGCAGCGCAGCCCCGGCGGGTTCCAGCAGTTTGTCGGCTGGCATGACGGGGGCTCGAACGGCGCGCTCTTTTTTGGTCGAGAGGGCGAGCAATTGCACCTGCATTATGCGTCGTTGGCTGCCCGCGTGCGCAATACCTATCCCGTGACGATCGAACCCGAGCGCTGGCATCATCTTGCCCTCGTGAGGGAACCGGGGGGAGTGTTGGTCTATCTGGACGGCCGGCAGGTGGTCGCCGCGGCGCCCGCGGCCGCGGACTTTCCCACGCAGATGTTTTACCTCGCCATTGGCAACGAAGGCCGCCGTGGGGCGGCCTTTACGGGCGACGTATTGTTCGTCCGCCTCTATCGCAGCGCCTTAACGGCGCGGCAGATCCAAGCCCGGGCCGCCAGCAGTCTGGGCCAGAAGAAATGACGACGAAGATCCTGTTTCTCATCCCCGCGCGCGGCGGCTCGAAGGGGATCCCCGCCAAGAACCTGCAGCCGCTGGGCGGAATCCCTCTGGTGGGCCGATCGTGCCGCGTGGCGCGAGAAGCCGCGGCCTTGGTGGGAAAACCGTGCCGGATCGTTTGCTCGACCGATGATGAGAAGATTGCCGACGCCGCGCGGACCTGGGGAGCGGAAGTGCCCTGGCTGCGGCCCGCGGAATTGGCCTCGGACTCCGCCAAGTCGGTCGACGTCGTCTACCATGCCCTGGATGCCCTCGGCGAGGACTTCGACGTGGTGGTCTTGATCCAGCCGACCAGTCCTTTCGTCGAGGCGGAGGACGTCGCCGGCGCGATCCGGCTTTATGAAGAGACCGGCCAGCCCGTAATCTCCGTCTGTCTGAATGAACATCCCATCGCATGGTCTTACTTCATGGATGCCGAGCGGGGATTGTCGCCGGTAACACACCGGGACGCGCCGCGGCGGAGACAGGACGCGGCCGCCAGCTACCGTGCGAACGGGGCCGTATATATTGCCTCGCCGAGCGTGCTGAGAAAACAGGGCAGTTTCGTGGGAGAGGAGACGCGTGGTTTTGTCATGCCGGCCGAGCGATCCATCGATATCGACACCCCCTCCGACTTGCAGGCGGCCAGGGCCGTGCTGGCGCGCCGACCGCCGGCACCGCTGCCATTAACCGGTCAGAGTATCGGTCCCGGACAGCCGCCCGTCATCATCGCCGAAGCGGGAGTGAATCATCACGGCGATCCGGACCTGGTAAGAGCCCCGGAACAACGCGGAGCGGCGCTGAGCAGCGAGCTGTTGGCGCGACTGCGGGGCAAACTGATCGTCTCCTGCCAGGATTACACCAAGGTGATGGTGAAGGCGGCGCTGCGCGGCGGCGCCGCCGGGCTGCGGATCAACTCGCCGCAGGACGTTCGCACTACCCGGCAGTTGACGAGCGTTCCCATCCTGGGGTGCAACAAGATGTGGCTGCCGAACTCGCCGATTTACATCACGCCCAGCATCCGCGCGGCGGTGGCCCTGCTCCGCGCCGGGGCGGACCTGGTGGCCTTGGACTGCACGGCGCGGCCGCGGGCGCGGCAGCAGCCGGCGGAGATTATCGCCGCCATCCACGCGGCGGGCGGGCTGGCGGTGGCCGACCTGTCGTGCGTCGAGGAGGCGGCCGCCGCGGTCCGCGCCGGGGCCGACATCCTGGCCACGACCCTGGCGGCGGACTTCGACGTTGAGTTCGTCCGCGCGCTGACGACGTTCGGCCTTCCCGTCCTGGCCGAAGGTCACATCAACACGCCGGACGCCGCCCGCGGAGCCCTCGAGGCCGGGGCTTGGGCCGTCTGCGTGGGCAGCGCCATTACCCGCCCCCATCTCCTCACCGAACAATTCAAGAACGCTTTGGGAACTTGACCATGGGATCACGACCATTCAAAAACGCCCTGGGAGCATGACCATGGAACCACAACGCACCTTCATCGTCGCCGAAATCGGCATCAACCATCAGGGCTCGATCGAACTGTTCAAGAAGATGATCGCCGAGGCCAAGCGGGTCGGCGCCGACGCCGTCAAGGGCCAGAAACGCCAACCCAAGGAGTGCCTCACCAAGGAGCAGTACGAGCGCCCCTACGAGTCGCCGCACGCCTTCGGACGCACCTACGGCGAGCACAAGGAAGCCCTGGAAATCAACCGCGACGGCTGGGCCGAACTCCTCGAATTCGCCGACGAGCTGGGCATCGTCCTCTTCGCCTCCGTCTTCGACATCACCAGCGCACGCACCATGCGCGACCTGGGCGTCGAGATGATCAAGATCGGCTCCGCCGAAGTCACCCGGCTCGATCTCCTGGAAGAGGTGGCCTCCTACGGGCTTCCCACCTTCCTGAGCACGGGCATGAGCACCCTGGAAGAGATCGACCGGGCGGTGGAAATCCTCCGCAAGACGAACTTGACGATCATGCACGCCACCTCCTCCTATCCCTGCGCCCTGGAGGACCTCAACCTCCGCGTGATCCCCACGCTTGCCGAGCGCTATCGGCTGCCGGTGGGGTTTTCCTGTCACTATGCCGGCGTGGGCGGCATCGACTCGGCCGCCGTGGCGCTGGGCGCCGTGGCGCTGGAACGGCACTTTACCCTGGACCGCACGATGAAGGGGACCGACCAGGCCAGCTCCCTGGAGCCCCACGGCTTGGAGATTCTGGTGCGCCACGTGCGCTCGACGGAGCGGGCCCTGGGGAGCCCCGAGAAGCGGGTGTTGCCCTGCGAAGAGGCAGTGCGGGCGAAGACACGGGCACGATGAAACGACTCCGCCGCGGCTTCCCCGCGAAGACCGCGGCCACAGGGACGCCGCGGGAAGGCCAAATCACCGCCAAGGGAGAGCGTGGCAATGGAACGGCAGGAGCAATGGGAAAAGCACAAAGAGTACATAATCTCAAACGGGCTGGATCGATTGGTGGACTTCCAGGAAGACGCCGGATACGAAGAGGGGGTTTTTGACGCCGTAAGCGGCAAGCTGCACATCCCCTTTCCACCGCAAGCCGACGATTTGGTCCGCTTGCACGCACTAATCAGGAAGCGAAAGTCGTTCACCGTTCTGGAATTCGGCTTGGGGTATTCAACGCTGGTCATCGCCGATGCGCTGGAGAAGAATCAGAAGGACTGGGAGTCCCTGCGGAGCAGGCCCGAAATACGAAATCGCTTCCTGTTTCAGCTCTTCTCCGTGGATGCATCCCAGGAGTGGATAGAACTCACGCGAAAGAGGTTTCCCGAGCACCTGGCAAAGCGCGTGCATTTCCAGCAAAGTGACGTTGAGATAGGAACGTTCCGGGGCCAGCTATGCCATTACTACACGAGCCTGCCGGACGTTGTTCCCGACTTCATCTACCTGGACGGACCGGCGCCGAAGGACGTCCGAGGAAGCGTTCGTGGGTTGAGTTTCCGTTGCGACGAAAGAACCGTCATGTCGGGTGACTTGCTGCTTATGGAGTCCACATTCCTCCCCGGCGCCTTCATTCTCGTGGATGGGCGGACCAATAACTGCCGCTTCCTGCAAAGAAATTTGTCGCGGAACTACGAGGTGAAATGGGACAAGGACAACGATGTCACCACCTTCGAGTTAAGGGAAGAACGGCTTGGCAAGTATAATCTCCTGGGCGCGGATTTCTTTGGAGCATAGCGGGACGCGCCCGGCCGGCAGGTGTGGCACGGGCGCTTGGTGCGTGGGCAAATGCCGTTGCGACGACCAATGACCGACGACCAGCTACGCAGCGCAGCGGGTGAAATCCGCCTGCTTTGCCTCGACGTCGACGGCGTCCTGACCGACGGGGCGATGTACTACAGTCCCGAGGGCGAGGCGATGAAGCGATTTCACACGCAGGATGCGGCGGGCATCGCCTTGGCGCGGAAGGCCGGGCTGGAAATCGCCTGGATCTCCGCCGACGATTCGCCCATCACGGCCGCCAGGGCGCGGAAGCTGGAAATCGTCCACCTCGCTTTCGGCTGCGACGATAAGGTTCGCGCCGCGGACCTGCTGCGGGCACAAATGCAGTGCCAGTGGCGACACCTCGCCTATATGGGCGACGATTGGTTCGACATTCCGCTCTTGCAGCGGGTGGGCCTGTCGGCGTGTCCCGCCGATGCCCATCCCCAGGTGCGTGCGGTGGTCGGCTACTGCTGCCGCGCCTCCGGCGGCCATGGCGCGGTGCGGGAATTCTGCGACCTCCTTGTGGGGGCAAGATAGCGCGGCGCGGGCGCCGTGGAATATAGCGAAAGGAAAGAATCATGCCGGCGTTAAAAATCTCCGTTGTGATGCCCACTTTCAATGAAGAGAAGGCCTTGCCGCTGGTCGTCGGCGACATCCGCAAGCAGACGGCCGGCTACGAAACCGAGATCCTGATCGTCGATAGCAGCAGCGACAACACGGCGGCCCTGGCGAAGGAACTGGGGGTGCAGGTCATCTCGCAGCCGCCGCGCGGGCACGGCATCGCCCTGCGGACGGCGATCCTGGCGGCCTCCGGTGACTATGTGATCACGGCGGATTGCGACAACACCTACCCCATGGACATGATCCCGCAGTTCATCGACCTCTTGAGCAAGGAGGGCTTCGACGTGGTCTCCGGCAACCGCCTGGGGACGCGCGCGGTCCGCAAGGCAATGCCGTTTTCCAACCTGTGGGCGAACCGGGTCTTCGCGCTGGTGACCCGCGTGCTTTACGGCATTTCCACCCATGACGTAACCACGGGGATGTTCGGTTTTCGCCGCCAGGCCGCGCACGCCATCGCCTGGGAGACCAACTACTCCTTTCCCGCCGAGATCATCATTCGCTCTCACCTGGCGGGCCTGCGCTACAAGGAAGTGCCCATTTCCTACCAGCTCCGACTCGGCGAGGTGACGCTGCATCGCTGGCGGAGCGGCAAGGCGTACTTGCGATGTTTCCTCAAGTACCGCTTCGGTTTGAAGACGCCGGCGGAGAAGCTGTGAACGGTTACCCTGTTCCGACAAACTCGCCCCGAGGCTTTTGGCAACGCGGCTCTCGCAAGCAAAGGAGTTGTCATGAGGTATCGGGCTAGCACTGGCAGAACCGGAATATTGGTTATCGCCATATTCGTGGTGGGCGTGATTGTGGGGCGGGTCCTTTGGCCGCACGTCCTGTTGCCCTTCCGGAATCCCTGGAACGTGGTAGGGCCGCTGACGGTGATCAAGTTCAACCCGGCCAACAACTTGGTGGCGTTTGCCATTTTCACATTTCTTCCCATCGGACTCTTGCTGGGACTGTTCTTCCTGAACGCCGGCAACATTCGGGCGGGCATCGGCCGGAGCGATGAGCCCGTGGATAGCGACGCTCCGCGTCGCCACTACGTGCCCTCCGCAGTCATGACGGGGGGGTTCGCCGTCCTTCTGATCGTGTTCGCGGTGATTGACGGGCTCAACGTGGGGACTTGGCGCGCCTGGGGTTCGCTGGATCCTTTTCATGAAGGTGAATCGCTGGGCGCGAGCGTCTCCTACGACCAAGGCCGAGTGCCGTACAAGGAATTTCTGTTTTCCCACGGGCTCTTTCAGGATCCCGGCCGTTCCTCGCTCGCGTTCCACCTCTTCGGCCGGTCGATCGGGGCCAGCAGAACACTCGAATCCCTGGGCAAGATTCTGCTCTTCGTTCTCGTGGCCGTCTTCGCCATGGCACTGTATCCACGGCGCATGTACGCGGCATTCTTGATGTTCGGCGGCATCGCACTGGCCTCGAGAATTGACTGGTTCGCGTCCTTTCCAGTCGTGCCGCTGCTGCCACACTATCCGCTATTATTCTTGCCGACCCGAGACCTTACGACGGTCCTGTTTCTGCTCAGCGTGCTGTGGCTGTCACGGCGCATGGCCGCGGATAAGGTTGTCAATCTGAAGGTCTTGACGGTCGCCGTGGCGATCTTCTCCTTCATCCCCGTGGCGTCGTTCGGGTATTCCATTGACAGGGGTTTCTACTTGTCTGCTGGTCTGCTTCTGCTGTCACCCTTGCTGTACGTCAGCCTGCCCAGCAGCGGGAGCGTGCGAATGAGCTACCTCGCGGGGCTGGCGGCGGGGGTTGGAGCTGGTGTTCTTGCGATGGTGTGCCTGCTCGGCAAGGGCTTCTTTGCCTTCGCCCAATACACGTTCGTGATTATGCCGCGCTACAAAGAGTTGATGGACGGCTTCAAGTATCCAATATGGCAGTTGTTTTTCCTCGCGTCGTGCATTCTCGTGGCGGCGAATGCTTACTGGATGTGCGTTCAGGCGCTTCGTGCCTGGCAGAAAGCCGACACGGGTATCGGGGACGCCTTCGTGGCGTTCGTGCGGAGTTATCGCGAAGAGATATGTCTCTTGTTCTTGTCACTCTTCTTCTTTCGTTCGGCTCTCGGGCGTTCGGACCAGGAGCATGTCCTTTACAGCATGCTGCCAACCTATCTGCTTACGCTCCACATCGGCTTGAAGCATTATGTGGCGCCTAGGGTCGCACGCTATGGCGTCGAACGGGCGCTCACCTTTTCCGTAGTCCTGGCGACTTTGTGCGCGTGCGTGGTGGGCGTGTACCGCATCGCGGATCGCGGCTTGATTAGCCGGAACTTTCCGCTCAGGACGACTGATGAGATGCTCATTCCGGCAAGTCACCAGGCGACCGTTGCTCTCATTAAGCGAACGTTGAAGACGCATTCGACGAAGTTTATCACGATGACGAACGAAGCAATTTGGTACTATTACCTGGACGAGGCGTGTCCGATACGCTTCCCAGTGATCTGGTTCGCTGCGACACCCTTCTACCAGCAGGAAGCGGTAGACGAGCTAAAGCGGGCCAACGTGGGCGTGGTGCTTTGGAAGAGCGATGGTTGGTTTGAGAAGATCGATGGTTTCGGCAAGGAGGAACGCTTGCCCATTGTCACCGACTACCTGAAACGAAACTACGCGCCTTTTGCGGTCGTCGGGGGACACGAGCTATGGATGCGGAGGGACCTCCTCCACCGAGAAGAAGCAGCGGCGCGGCAGCCGTTATCGCCGTAGCGGCGTTGGTATCTGGTCGTCCTGGGCACGGCCCAAGGGTACGAGATGGTGAGGGAATCCGAGATCATGCAAGCAGGTGTGAAGCCGGGTAGCCGAGCCGACGGGAAGGGGGCGTTTGCCGCTCTGACGCCTGCCATCTGGGATGTCATCCTGCTTTCGGTAGTCTGGATCGGTTCGGTGGTCCTCGTGAATCCACTGGGCAACTTCCCGCTCAACGACGACTGGGCGTTCGGCACCTTCGTGCGGCGGTTTCTAGAGCGCGGCGAGTATTGTCCGCCCGGTTGGGCGCCGATGCCTTTAATCAGCCAGGGCGTGTGGGGCGGGTTGTTTTGCCTTCCCTGCGGGTTTTCCTTCTCCGCGCTTCGGTTCTCGACGCTCACCGCGGCGCTGATCGGCGTGATCGCCTTGTACGTGCTGCTGAGGCAACTGAGGGCGCCGCGATGGTTCGCGACGGCGGGGGCGTTGACGCTGGCACTGAACCCGATCTTCTTCGCCGAGTCCTTTACCTTCATGACGGACGTGCCCTTCACCGTGCTTGTCGTGCTCTCGCTCGTGGTCCTTCGCGGCGCCTTGTTGCGCGACTCCAGCACGATGCTCGTCCTCGGGGTGTTGGCGACCACGGCCTGTATTTTGTGCCGGCAACTGGGGCTGTTTCTTCCGCTGGCCTTCGCGATCGCCTACGTTGCCGGCCACGGCGTCAGCCGCAGGTCGATGGTTCGCGGCCTGATCCCCTTGGCGGTCGGGCTGGTGACGTATTTCGGATATCGATGGTGGCTGCAGGCGCACGGCCCGCTGCCGGAGATGTTCGACTTGAAGAACAAAGAACTTTTGTCTTCGCTCCTGGGCTCCGGTCTTTCGGCGCGGAGGCTGCTGCTGAATGTCCTGACGGCGATGCTGTATTACGGCTTGTTCCTGCTTCCCCTGTTGCCGGCGGCCTGGGTCCCGCAAGGGAAATGGAAGGGCCGGCCGGTGTTCATGGCGGCCGGCGTCTTCGTGCTGTTCGCGGCGATGGCATCCTTCGTCTTGTGCCACCGCGGGACCCTGATGCCGCTGGGAGACAATATTCTCGCGGAGTGGGGAATCGGGCCGGTGGTACTGCGAGATGTGTGCATTCTGAAGTTGCCGCACCTGCCGCCCCTGCCGAAGGCGTTTTGGATCGTGGTGACGGCGCTCAGCGTGGCCGGGGGTGGAGCGCTCCTCGCCGGCGGGACCGGCCTGCTGCAACGGGCGGCGACGGACCTCCGCGCGGGCCGGCTCGGTCCCGAACGCGCCTTTTCACTGTTCCTCGTGGCTGGCTGCGCCGCGTACTGCGCACCGTTGTTCCTCACGAAGTTCTTTGACCGGTATCTGATTCCCATCTTGCCGCTGCTGATTTGCCTGGCGGCAACGTCGGCCGCCAGCGCCATGGCCGGCCGTCGACGACTGCGGATCGCGATCGTCGTCTCGATGATCGCCGCCTTGACGCTCTTTAGCGTCGCGGCAACCAGAGACTACATGACGTGGAACCGTGCCCGATGGGACTTGCTGCAATCGGTGATGAGCGCGGGGGTTCCGCCGACCCGGATCGATGGCGGGTTCGAGTTCAACGGCCTGTACTCGTATGATGCGAGTTATCGTCCGATCGCGGGAAAGAGTTCCTGGTGGGTCCACGACGATCAGTACCTGATCGCCATGGGGCCGGTCGCGGGCTACGAGATCGTGAGCCAGCGCGAGTACGAGCGATGGCTGCCGCCGCAAGAGGCGCAGATTCTGCTTCTCCGCCGGCCGGGCACCCGCGCAGCGGGTCGCGGCGGGAGGCCAGAAGGGGGCGAAGGGCTCGGTCGGGGAGGGGTGGGGAGAAAAAAGGGATGAGGCGATGAGCGGCGCGATCGACCCGAACAGCAGTGGCCAAACCGACGCGACGGGCTCGCGCGCGGCGGTCCTGCCCGCCGCTCTGGACGTCGCCTTGCTCGCGGCCCTCTGGATCGGCGCCGTGTTGGTGGTCAATCCGCTGGGCAACTTTCCCCTCAACGACGACTGGGCCTACGGCATCGGCGTTCGGGGGATGGTCCAACAGGGGAGTTTCCGGCCGTGCCCTTGGGGCGGCATGACGTTGATCAGCCAGGCGGTCTGGGGGGCGCTGTTCTGCCTGCCCGCCGGATTCTCCTTCACGGCGCTGCGGTTTTCCACGCTTTGTCTGGCGCTGATCGGCATCCTCGGGATGTATTTTGTGTTGAAGCGCCTGGGGGCTTCCCGCGGCCTGGCGGTGCTGGGAGCGCTGGTCCTGGGGTTCAACCCGATCTTCTTCGCCCTCTCGTTCACTTTCATGACCGACGTGCCTTTCACGGCGCTGGTTGTCGTCTCGTTGCTGGTGATGCTTCGCGCCCTCGAACAGGACACGAACATGCGGCTGCTCGGCAGCACGTTGATCGTCGCGGTCTGCATCCTCTGCCGGCAATTGGGACTCTTCCTTCCCGTGGCCTTTGCGGTGTGCTTTGTCGCGCGGCACGGGATCACGGCGCGGTCGATTGTCAGGGGAGCGGTCCCGTTGGTTGTAGGGTTGGGGGCATTTCTCGGCTACCGGTGGTGGGCGGCAGCGGCGGGTTGCCTCGGGCATCTCGACTGGAGCTTCGATACGGTGTTGGCGGGATTGACCCAGGCGGGCGCCGCCAGGGCCTTCGCCTTGAGAGCGGCCGGCGTGGGGCTCTGTCTTGGACTCTTTGTCCTCCCCTTCGCACTAACGCTCCCCTTTCCCGACCGGACGTGGAAAAAACGCGCGGTGCTTCTGGGGAGCGCGGCGTTCCTGGCTTTCGCCGTGCTGGCGCCTTTCCGCTGGTTGCGGCAGGGAGACACCATGCCGGTGTTGCGGAATGTCTTTGCCGCCAACGGCATCGGGCCGGTAACGACGCCGGACGTCTACGAACTGCACTTGCCCCACGCCACGCCTCTGCCGGCGTCTTTTTGGCTGCCGGTGACGATCCTTGCCGCCGTCGGCGGCGGAATCCTGCTTGCCCACCTCTTGCTCTCCGGGGAGCGGCTGCGGCGTGGCGCGGGCGCCGCCCGCGGGGAACAAAGCCGCGCTGTCGCCTTGTTCGTCCTCGTGGGCGGGGCGGCTTATTGCCTGCCGCTATGCCTCATCGCGCTGTACGACCGCTATGTGATCGGCGTTCTGCCCTTGTTGTTGTGCGGAATGGCGCTGTCCGCCAATCGGCTTTCCGGGTGGGTGCAACGGCGAAGGCTGGCGATGGCCGTTTGCCTCCTTGCACCGTATGTCCTTTTCAGCGTCGCCGCCACGAGAGATTATCTGACCTGGAACCGCCTGCGGTGGGAGGCACTTCGAGCGGCGATGCAGGAGGAGCGCGCCGGGCCGTCGGAGATCGACGGCGGGATCGAGTTCAACGGCTGGTACTGTTACGACGCGAATTATCGTTGCCCCGAAGGCACAGACCGCTGGTTCGTGGCGGATGATCGATACATGGTTTCGCTGGGCCCTGTCGCAGGCTATGAAGCGGTCAGGGAGTACCCGTTTTATCGTTGGCTGCCGCCGCAGAAGGCGCGGGTTCTGCTGCTTCGCCGGCGGCCCGCGGTCGGCGGGGAGAAAGGGGCGAAGGGGCTCGATCGAGAAGGGTCTGGGAGAGAAGGGATAGGACGCAAGGAGAGGGGATGGCAGCTTCCTTTCGCTCTCCCTTCCACGAGAAACGGATAGAACCATGCCGAGAAAAGTTGTCTGTCTCTGCCACGTGGTTGTGATGCTCGGCCTTTTCGCCCTCCAGGCGATCCATCTCGATTGCGACCCTGCGCCGTTGAAACCGATGAACGACTTCGCGGACGAGGGCCTTTGGAATCATAACGCGCGGTGCAAGGCGCTCTTTGGCAGCTTCACGCCCGACGATCTGTCGTTGGCGCTGGTGGCCGCGCCGCTATTCACGGCCCTGCAATGGCTGGTGTTCTCGGTGTGCGGCGTAAGTTACTTCTCGGCGCGGCTGCTATGCCTGGTCAGCCTGTGGCTCATCATGCTCATGGTCTATTACTTGATGGGCCGGCAGTTTTCCTGGGGCGTGGGGCTCTTGGCCGCGGCAACGCTCGGCGTGGCGCAGGAAATGCTCATGTACACCAAGTGGGCGACGCCAGTCATGCCGGAGATGATGTTCCTCACCGCCGTGTTGTTCTTCTGGGAGTTGGGGAGAACGGGTTCGCGGCGGTGGATGGCTGTCTCCGGAGCGTGTTTCATCGCCGCCTTGCTGTCGAAAATGACCTCGCTGCAAGTTCTGCCCGCCCTGGCGGTGTTCCTGGCCGGATCCTACTGGCTGCGCCGAGACATCGATCTGCGGCGGCTGCTGTACTTCGTTCTCAGCGCGGGCGTGCTCGGCCTCCTTGTCGGATTATGCTACTTGCCCTTCCTCCACTCTTGGGCGTTCGTCTCGCGGAACCTCTGGCAAAACGTGTGGAATTTCCAGAATCCCGACGTGAAGGAACTGGGCGGCGGGTTGATCCACATCTGGTTCCTCGCGCCCATGACGTGTCCCGGCGGCTTCCTGCTGACCATGCTCTTGTCGCTGTGGTTTGTCGACGCGATCGTGCGGGCGGCGCGGCACGGCTTGCGCTGCGCCCTGCGGGAAATATCCACGATCGAGTTCTATTCGCTGTGCTGGCTGGTCTGCACCTTGTTGGTGTTGGTGGTCGTTCCCTACAAGCCGGCGCGCCGCTTTGCCATGTTGGCAATTCCGCTGGCGCTGCTGGCCGTATCCTTCGCGGCGAGAACTCTCGGCCGGCCGGCCACCGCCGGCGAACCCTCTTGCCAGCCGGCGGTCATGGCGCTATCGCAGCGATGGCGGGTCGTTTTGGGGATCGCCACCGTCGCGGTTTGGTGCCGGTATGCCTACAAGACCCTGGCGCTCGTGCGGCAGGACTGGTTCTGCCTCGACCCCACGACCGTCCCCAGGCTTGCCTGGGTGCTCGCGGGCGCCGCGGGCCTGGCGGTCGGCGTGCTGTTTTTTATCTTCCGCAGACCGCGGGCGACCGTGAAGCTGCTGCTGGCGGCGTACTTCATCGTCAGTTTCACGGTCGATGGAATCTGGTATGCCCGCGCCAGCTTCACGATTCGCGACCTGTCCGGATCGCTCGGCAAGGACAGCCGGCCCGGCCAGTACATCAGCGGCCAGTGGGCTTATGAACTGTGCCTGGATAACCAGCGGATGCCCATCCTTTGCGATTGGCATGGGGGGGCCATGAACAAGGGGTTTGCGGACCACAACGACGAGTTGGCGTTCACGGTCTTCATTTTGGACTCGCTGGGGGAGCGGCCGTGGCAGAAGGGCGACCGCTTTCAGTGCGACATCGACCGTTTTCCGCCGCCGCGCGTCAAGCACATCGAAGCGGTCCAACTCTGTCCCGTGATCTTTTCGCCAACGTCCTACCGAGTACGGGGGCAGGTTTATGCGATCCGTCCCCTGCATTAACCGGAGAATGATGGAAGATCCATGGCCGACGCCGACCTTCTAGCAGGCGCCACGCAGGAGCTGCTGGTCGAGCGGCCTGCGCCGCCCTCGCGGCAGCCGCGGTCCGTGCTCTTCCTGGCGGGCAGCCTGATTGGCGCGAACGCGGTGAGCCTGGGCCTGCGCTTCGTCAGCGGTTGGCTGCAACTCTTCCTGGTCAAGGACCCGGAAGTGCTGGGGACGTTCAAGCTCTTTGGCATCGCGCTGGGTTACGTGCCTTTTTTCCAGGGCGGGGTTTTCCATGGCCTGAACCGCGAGCTGCCCTACTACGTGGGAAAGGGGGATCGCCGCCGCGTCGAAGAATTGGCGGCCTCGGCGCAGGCCTGGGCCCTGGCCCTCAGCGCGATCGCGGCCTTGGTGTTCCTCGCCCTGGCGGGATGGAATCTGCTCCGGGGACAGTTGTGGCCGGCCACCGGCTGGGCGACCTGCGCCGCCTGCTCCTTCACCCTCTTCTACAACACCAGCTACCTGCAAGCCACCTTCCGCACCGGCCATGATTTTACCCGCCTCGCCCTGGTTAACGTCGTCCAAAGTACCTTGACGGTGGCGCTGTTGGTGCTGGTGTACCTGTGGAGTTTTTACGGGCTGTGCCTGCGGCTGATGATCGCCGATTTGGTCGCCATGGGCCTGCTCTATTATTGGCGGCCCGTGCGCGTCGGCCCCAAGCTCGACCTCGGCTGTTTGAAGCACCTGCTGGTCATCGGCGCGCCGATCTTCGTCGCGGCGCAGCTCTACGGCTATTGGGCGACCACGCTGGACAGTCAATTCGTCGTGAGCTTCTTTGGAAGGAAGGGGCTGGGCGACTACTACCCGGCCACGCAGGTCTGCCAAAGCTTCGAATTCCTCCCCCTGGCCATCATGCAGGTGATCTATCCGCGGATGGCCGAACAGTTCGGCCGCACCGGCAGCCTCAAGGACCTCATTCCCATGACCGTCAAACCCACGCTGGCGCTCGCGGCGCTGATGATTCCCCTGGCCGTGGCGGGTTGGTGGCTGCTCCCCCCCATCGTGACCCGCTTCGCGCACAATTACGTCGCCGGCACGCGGGCCACGCAATGGGCCCTGCTGCCGCCCCTGGTGCTCGCCTTCACCCCCGTCAACCAAATCTTCATGGTGGCCAAGCGGCAAGGGCTGTACGCGCTGGCCATCCTGTTGGGCATGGGCACCTATACCGGCGCCATGTGGTGGCTCGTCCACCACGGCCATGGCCTGGCGGCCTTCCCGCAAGCCATGCTCGTGGGGAGAATCGTCTTCATTTTAGCCTGTTACGCCTTGATCTACTACTTGGTGCGCCGCGACAGCGCCCGGACGGCAGCATGTTGACGCCGGAAGAGGTCTGGCAGATCGAGAAGGACTTGTCGTCGCCGCCCTTCCGCGGCGTGCCCATCGGCGCGGCGCTGGCCAGCCTCTGGCACATCGAAGTCCACGGCGGCAACGCCGATGGGGGTTTCCCCGCGGGGCTGAAGAATCGGGCCCGCTACTGCCGTCATTATTTCCGTCCTTCGCGACAGCCTGCCGACGACGTGACGTTCTGCAAGGGGCGCGTGCTGGTCACGTGCCTGCAGCCGAATTCCCGCTGCTGGGACCTGGTTTACCCGGTCGTGCGGCGCCTGGGCCACGATCGTTGCGCCGTGTTGTACGCCGATCCGAAAACGGCCGCCGTGTTGCCGCCGGA
>JBKQVT010000085.1:0-33855 GCA_052139835.1 Thermoguttaceae bacterium | reverse complement strand
GCCGAGGTCCAGCACCTGCTTGACCTGGAAGTTGAGTTCCGCCGGCTCGAGTTTCAGGCGGCGGACCTTGGCGAAATTGAGAAAGTCGTTCAACACGTCTTGCAGCCGCTGGCATTCCCGCTGCACCACCTCGATCTTCCTCATCGCCCGGCGGTCCTGGGGCGACTCGCTGTCGCGGAGGTCCTCGGCCATGAGGTCCATGTTCAAGCGGATGGTCGAGAGCGGGTTCTTGATTTCGTGGGCCAGGCCGCCGGCCAGGCGGGCGATCTCGGTGTATTGATCGACCAACCGCTGTCGAATGTCGTCGGCGTTGGGGTGCGAGTCGGTCATGCAGCACCCTTGCGCGCCGCCGGGTTGATCCCGGCGGCGCGCCAAGGCTTTCCAACCGCGGGAATCAACCCCGCGGCTCGCCGGCTTAGTTCAGTTGGCGCCGCCGTCGCCGCGCGCGGCCGCGGCCTGTTCGCGGAGCACGGCCTTGCGGCTGAGCTTGACGCGGTCCTGGTCGTCGATGGCGATGACCTTGACCTCCAACTCGTCGCCCACCCGGCACACGTCGGCCACGCTGGAGACGTATTGGTCGGAGAGTTCGCTGATGTGGCAGAGGCCGTCTTTGCCGGGGAGGATTTCGATGAAGGCGCCGAAATCCTTGACGCTGGCCACCCGGCCCTTGTAGATGCGGCCGATCTCGACGGAGGCCGTCAGGGCCTCGACCCGCCGCAGGGCCTCTTCGGCCGCTTCCGCCACGGTGCCGGCCACGGTCACGGTGCCGTCGTCCTCGACTTCGATCGAGGCGCCGGTGGCCTCCTGGATGGCGCGGATCGTCTTCCCGCCCGGACCGATCAGCAGGCCGATCTTCTCCGGGTCGATGTGAGTGCGCAACAGCCGCGGCGCCCAGACCGAAATGCTCTCGCGGGGCCGGGAGATGGTCGAGAGCATCTTGCGGAGGATCTCGATGCGGGCCTCCCGCGATTGGGCCAGCGTGGCGCGGATGATCTCTTCGCTGATCCCCTGCGTCTTCAGGTCCAACTGGATGCCGGTGATGCCGTTCTGGGTGCCGGCGATCTTGAAGTCCATGTCGCCGAAATGGTCCTCATCGCCGATGATGTCGGTCAGCAGGACCCAGCGATCGGCTTCCTTGACCAGGCCGACGGAGATGCCGGCCACGGGGTTGCTGATGGGCACGCCGGCGGCCATCAGGCCCAGCGTCGCCCCGCACACGCTGGCCATCGAGCTGGAGCCGTTGGATTCCAGGATGTCGGAGATGATGCGGATCGTGTAGGGGAAATTCTCGGGGTCGGGCAGCATCGGCTTGACGCTGCGCTCGGCCAGGGCGCCGTGACCGATTTCGCGGCGTCCCGGCCCGCGGATCGGCCGGCATTCGCCCACCGAGAACGACGGGAAGTAGTAGTGCAGCATGAACTTCTGCGAGTATTCCTCGACCAGCCCGTCCACCCGCTGCTCGTCGCGCCCGGTGCCCAGGGTGACGGTGACCATGGCCTGGGTCTCGCCCCGCTGGAACAGCGCCGAGCCGTGCACCCGCGGCAGCAGGTCGACCTGGCAGGCGATGTTGCGGAGGGTGCGGTAATCGCGGCCGTCGGGGCGGACGCCGGAGAGGATCAACTCGCGGACCACGCGGGCCTCCAAGTGGTGCCAGGCGGTGGCGAAACGCTCGGGGCTCACGGCGTCGGCCGCCGCGGGGTCGGGGATCAACTCCGCCACCGCACGCTGCCTCACCGCCGTGCAGGCCTCGGCGCGGGCCAGCTTCCCCTCGGTCCGCTTGGCCTGCTTGAGGTCCTCGAAATACTTGCCGCCCAGCGTCGCGATGAGCGGGTCGGGGGCGGGCACTTCATACGTCGCCTTGACCGTGCCCGCCTTGGCGGCCAACTCCTCCTGGAGGTCGCAAATCTGGCGGATGTAGTCGTGCGCGGCGGCGACGGCCTGGACCATGAGGTCTTCGGGCATCTCGCGGGCAAAGCCCTCGATCATCAGCACCACGTCCTTGGTGCCGGAGACGATCAGGTCCAGGTCGCTCTCCTCCAGGGCGTCGTGGGTGGGAAAGGGGACGAACTGGCCGTCGATGTAGCCCAGCCGCACGGACGCGATCGGGCCGTGGAAGGGCAGCGGCGAGACCACCAGCGAGGCCGAGGCCCCGTTCATGGCCAGCACGTCGCCGTCGTTCTGGCGGTCGGAGGCCAGCACGAAGCTCATGATCTGGACTTCATCGTGGAACCATTCGGGAAAGGAGGGGCGGATGGGGCGATCCATCAAGCGGGCGGTGAGGGTCTCCTTGGTGGTGGGCCGCCCCTCGCGCTTGAGGAAGCCGCCGGGGAACTTGCCCGCCGCCGCCACCCGCTCCCGATAATCGCAGGTCAGCGGGAAGAAGTCGATCCCCACTCGGCCCGGCCCGGAGGCCGCCGCACAGAGCACGACCGTCTCGCCGTACTGCACCAAACAACTGCCGGCGGCCTGCTTGGCCAACTCGCCGGTCTCCATGGAAAAAACGCCCGCGCCAATCTGTCTTTCAACTCGTACTTTCAAGGTTCGTTCCTGCCTTCCTTCATTGAAGGAGTGTGGCGGCGGGAAGCGTTCCAGCGCCGGCGTCATTGCCGGCTGGAGAGACCAGGGACACGCAAGGATGGGGGAAGGCTGTTCCCGCCGATCCGCGTGAAACGCGGATGCCGCAGTGCGAATCTTCCGGCCGGCCGCTCCGGCCGGCCTGTCCGGCCGCCAACGGGCCGAACGCGACTACTTACGGATGTCGAGACGCCGGATGATTTCCAGGTAACGTTGCGGATTGACCTTTTTCAGATAATCCAACAGCCGCCGCCGGCGACTGACCAACATCAGCAGCCCCCGCCGACAGGCGAAATCTCGCTTGTGTCCGCGGAGGTGTTCGGTCAGCCCGTTGATCCGGGATGTCAGAATGGCGACTTGGACTTCCGGGGAGCCGGTATCCTGCTCCGCTCGTCGGAAGCTGCCAATCAACTCCTGCTTGCGCTCTTTCGTAATAGTCATCGGTACCCGCGACTGCACTGGCTTGGCTGGTTCGGGATGCACCCTGCTTGCGGGGCATCGCCCTCCCACCGTGTCTGCTAAAACTCTTCCTACCTAAATGCTTTGTTTAACAATACTGAAGCTACCAGTTTACTGTTTCTCTGTTCTTTTGCAATGGTGGAAGGGGGCAAGGGGAAAAAATGTTGGCGAACAACCCGGAAGAGGGATTGGGGATTAGAGGGCAGCAAAGCCCTCGGACTGCGTCCGGGGGGCGAATTAAGGGGGAAGGCGGAGGGCGGAAGGGGGAAGGGAACAGATCAAACGGGCCTGTGCTCCCTCATCCTTGCTCCTTCATCCTTCATCCTTGAGGCTTCCTTCCCCCTTCCGCCCTCCGCCCTCCGCCTTCCTTCGTTGCACTCTCACCCGGCCACGCGGAGCACGATCTTGCCGCGGACGTGGCCCGCTTGACTCAACTCCTGGGCCCGCCGGGCCTCGGCCAGCGGCAGGATCGTCTCGACCACGGGGATCACCGCGCCGGAGTCGATCAACTCGGCGATCTGGGCCAACTCTGCGGCGTTGGGCTGCACGAAGACCGGCTTGCCGCGGGCACCGTGGGCCGCCGCCTCTTCGGCCGAGGGCGGGCTGAGAATAGAAACCAGGATGCCGCCCCGCTTCAGCACCTTCCACGACCGCCGCTGCACCTCGCCGGCCATCGTGTCCAGCACCACGTCCACGTCGCCGACGGCGTCCTCGAAGGCCGTGGCCTGGTAATCGATCAGTTCATCGGCCCCCAGGCGACGTAGCAGTTCGTGATTGCGCGGCGAGGCGGTGCCGATCACGTAGGCCCCTTTCCACTTGGCCAATTGGACGGCGAAGGTGCCCACGCCGCCGGCGGCCGCGTGGATCAATACCCGCTGGCCGCGCGAGAGCCCGGAGGCGTCGAAGAGCGCTTGCCACGCGGTCAGGCAGGCCAGGGGAACGGCCGCCGCCTGGATATGGTCCAACGACTTGGGCTTCCGCGCCACCTCCGCCTCCCGCACGACGATATACTCGGCATAGGCGCCGTCGCGGGCCAGGTCGGGCCGGCTATAGACCTCCTCGCCCTTGCGGAACCTGCCGGCGCCGGGGCCCGCGGCCACCACCACGCCGGAGAAATCCCAACCGGGAATCAGCGGGAAGCGATGCTGCACAAGGGTCTTCAAGTGTCCCTCCCGCACCTTCCAATCCACCGGGTTCACGCCCGCCGCGTGGACCCGCACCAGGATTTCGCCGGCGGCCGGCCGCGGGCAAGCGGCCTCCTCCAGCGTGAGCACTTCCGGCCCGCCGTAACCATGAATCCGCACCGCCTTCATGGTCTTGGGGAGCGACTGGACCTCGTCCGTCGCGCGCCCCAGCACGGCTGCGCTGCTTCGATTGGCCATCGCACGTCCTCCTTTTCTTCCGCCTGGTCTGGGGATCGCTCGGCCTACAACGACTATTGTACCGGCGCGGTCAACCGGCGAGAAAAGTCGCAAAAAGCGGAACATGACCGTCTGAGGGATGCCTTTTTTCGTCGCAGACCTGCCCGGCAATTCTTGACCGTCCCCCGATCGCGATGGATAATTCGCGTACTGGCAATCCGCCGGCGACCATCGCCTGCAACCCCGGAGAGATCGACGCCATGCAGATTCAACCCTATTTGTTCTACAACGGCCGTTGCGACGAGGCGATCGCCTTCTATCGCGCCGCGCTCGGGGCCGAAGTGACGATGCTCATGCGTTTCAACGAGAGCCCGGAGCCCGCCGCGCACGGCGACGCCGACAAGGTGATGCACGCGAGCCTGCGGATCGGCGATACGACGGTGCTGGTTTCCGATGGGCGATCGAGCGGGGCGTTGAGCTTCGAGGGCTTCGCGCTGGCGTTGACGGCTGCGGACGACGCTACGGCGGAGCGGTTCTTCGCGGCCTTGGGCGACGGCGGTCAGGTGCGGATGCCGCTGGGGAAGACGTTTTTCAGTTCGAAGTTCGGCATGGTCGCCGACCGCTTTGGCGTGTTGTGGATGATTTATGTCGCGGCGTGAGGAGCGCGGGCGGTGGGTGGCGGGTGGCACCGATAGCTCGGCTATCGGTGTGCCGAAGGCGTGGGAGGGGATGATCGGTCCGCTTTAACGGGTCGGAGGTTGTTGTGGGGCGCCCTTTCGGCACCGCACCCCCGCGACGCAGTCGCGGGGCTTTCCCAGCCCCCAGCCCCCAGTCCCGCCTTACGACAGCAGCTTCTTCACCAGGAAGGCGATGAAGGTCAAGAGGCCCACCAGCACCAGCGGCATAATGATGCAGAGCAAAAGCGGCTGCACCAGCGGGATCATCGACGGCACGTCGACCTCGACGCTCAGTTCCTCGCTGTCGGACTCCGCGTGCTGGGCCAGAGTGGGGACATCGGTGACCGTATCCCGCAGGCTCCCGGCGGCGGCCGCGGCGACGGAGGATTCCAGCGGCGCGATGAGCACCGGCGGCGGGATGATGATCGGCGGCGGAAAGCCCCCCGAGTACGACATCCAGCGGCCTTCCAACTCGCTGGAGGCGGGCTGCGGCCGGGCCGTCGGGTCCACCCACGGCGCCAAGCGGGCGATCACCTGGGCGGCGGATTGCAGCCGCTGGGCGGGGTCCTTGGCCATCATCTCCGCCAAGACGTCGACAAACTCGGCGCTGAGGCGGGGATTGAGCCGCCGCGGGTCCAGGGGGCGCAGCTCGCAATGGGCGCGGGCCTTGTCGGCGGTGGTGCCGCCGGGAAAGGGCACCTTGCCCGTCACTGCGTAATAAAGCGTGCAGCCCAGCGAATAGATGTCCCAGGCCGGGGTCGGATTGCCCGGCGACGCGATGTGGTCCGGCGAGATGTAATCGACCGTGCCCACGATCTTGCCGTGGCGGGGATCCTCTTCCATGTCCTTGCCCATGGGACCGGCCAGGCCGAGGTCGGAGAGCTTGGCTTCGCCCTCGGGGGTGACCAGGACGTTGCCCGGCTTCACGTCGCGATGGACGATCCCTTGCTCGTGGGCGTGCTGGAGGGCCTCGGCCACTTGCGAGATGATCCGCGCGGCCAGTTCCATGCTCAAGGGGCCGTCGCGGCGGACCAGCTTGCGGAGATCGGTGCCGGGCACGAACTCGATGGCGAGGTAATAGACGTTGCCGTCCTGGCCGTCGTCCAAGGCGCGGACCAGGTGGCGATGATCGAGCTTGGCCAGGGCCTGGATCTCGCGGGTGAAATTGGCCACCGCCTCGGGCGTGGACTTGTCGCGGGGGAGGACCTTGATGGCCACGGTGTGGCCGGAGAGGGAATGTTCCGCCTTGAAGACCTGCCCCATGCCGCCCTGGCCGATGGAATCGACGATGCGGTAGGGGCCGAGGGTGAACTTGGTGCGGCCGTCCAGCAACTGCTTGGCCTGCCAGGCGTTCAACAGGCCGCCGGCCACCAGCCGCTCGGCAAGCTGCGGATCGCCGGGCTCGGCGCCGTCGATGGTCGGCGGGCCGAGGTCGGCGCGGGCCGCGTCGAGCTGTTGCGCCGTCAGCAAGCCGCTGGCCAGGGCACACTGATCGAAAAACGACCGCTTCGACATGTCGAGAAGATCACTCCCTAGCGCGCGATGCGGGAGATGAGGTGAAGATCCAACCCCAGCACCCACACCATCAAGGTCAGGATCAAAAGCAACCCGCAATAGGTCAAGGCCAGTTGCACGCGCTCGTCGGGCGGCTTGCCGCGGATGCCCTCCCAGGCGAGGAACACCATGTGTCCGCCGTCGAGGATCGGAATGGGGAGGAAGTTCAACACGGCCAGGTTGGCGCTGAGCAGCGTGAGAAAGACCAGGAGGTTGCCGATGCCGTCCTTGGCCGTTTGCATGGCGCCCGAGGCGATCCCCACCGGACCGACGAGGTTGCGGGCGGAGACCTGCCCGGTGCGGATCGCATCAAGCGTCTTGAAAACCATCAGGGTATAATCCAGTGTTTTCGCCGTGCCCCAACGGAGGGCCTCGCGCCAGGAATCGGTCGACTCCCGGAAGGTGTCCACGGGGAAGACGAAGCCGCGATCGGGGTTGAACCAGCCCTTGGCCGCGACCGGCTCGAGCGTCTTCTTCAGAGATTCCTTGCCCCGCGTCCATTGCAGCTCGACCTTCGCTCCCTCCAGGGCCGGCGTTTGCAGGGCATACATGAAGAGGGGCCAATCCCGATGCGTCTCGTCGAAGAGCAACTCTTCCGCGTCCGCGACGATAACTGAATGGGGGAATTCCTTGCGGAGCCGCTCCAGCGTCTCCTTGTCGAGCGCCAGGACGGTGGCCTTGGCGATCACGTCGCCGCTTTGCAGCCCGGCGGCCGCCGCCGGCGTGCCCGGTACCACCGCGTGGACGTTATTGAGCACGTGATAGGCGATTCCCAGGGACGAGATCGCCAGGGGGCAGTCCTCCCCCATGGGGTCGTCGAAGCCGGCGCCGGGACGGAGCGTGAGGGACACTTCCTTGACGCCCTCACCGGGCCGTTCGATGCCCAGTTTCACGACCTGGCCCGCGCGGCCGCGAAACCGCTCCGGCAGGGTCATGGGATCGGCCACCGCCGCGCCGTCGACGGTGCGGAGGACGTCGCCGGATCGGATGCCCGCCGCGGCGGCCGGCGAGCCGTCCTGGATGGCGCTGATCGGACCCATTTCCATGATGACACCGAGCCAGCGCATGGGGCGGGAATCGACGCGGACGGAGAGCTGCTGGGTCTTGGCGTCTTTCGGCGGCGCGCCCTTTTCGGCCGGCAGCGCCCGCTGGACGGTCACGCGCAGCGGCTTGTCCGCATGTTCGCCCAGATAAGCGTGGAGTTCCGCGGCGTTATGGATCGGTTGCTCGTCGAGCTGGACGAGCTTGTCGCCGCCGGCCAAGGGGGGCTGGGCCTCGGCGGCCGGGGTCGCCGCGAAAGTTGCCACGCCATCCTCCTTGTTCAGCGTGGCGGTCTGCGGAAGGCCGATGCCGATACGGGGCTTTCCCCCGGCCTGGCGCACCTTCACGCTGACGTGCAACGGTTCCGGCCGGCCGGGGCGGGAAATCACCATGGGGATGTTGTGTTTCGCATCGCCCAGGGCGACGGCCTCCAAGATGTCGCCGTAGCTCTTGACCGGCTGCCCGCGCACCTCCAGGACGGTGTCGCCGGTGCGGATGTCGGCCTGCCACGCGCCATCGCCCGGCAGGATGTTGCCCACGCCGGGGGCCGGCTCCCGCACGCTGAAGCAGCGGATGGCGACGACGGCCATGATCCAGGCGAAGATCAGATTCATGATCACGCCGGCGGAGATGATCGCCATCCGCCGCGGCACGCTCTGCGCCAGGTAGCTGCGGGGATTGAACAGCGCCTGGCGGGCGGCCTCCAACTCGGCGTCGCCCGCGGCAGCCTGGTCCGCGGCCGATTCGCCGGAGGCCGGCTGCTTGGCCCGCTCGATCTCCTCGCGGAGCTTGGCCGGGTTGTCCTCCTGGCCGAGCATTTTCACGTAGCCGCCCAAGGGCAGGATGCCGATGCCGTATTCCGTCTCGCCGCGGCGAAACTTCAGCAGCTTCAGCCCGGCGATGTCGTAGCCCAGGTAGAACTTCTCGCACTTCACGCCGCAGAGGCGGGCGACGCTGAAGTGGCCCAACTCGTGGACGAAAATGACAAACCCCAGGCCGATGGCCACCTCGAGGATGGCCAGCCAGTTTTCCGGGTCCGTGTACCATGCGGCGATCAAGTGCCCAACCAATGCGATACCTCCTGGCGAGCCCAACGGTCCGCTGCCAGCACCTGGTCGAGCGTGGGGTTGGGGTCGAAGTTATGGTGTTCAAGGATGTCGCGGCAGACCGGCACGATCTGGTGGAAGGCCAAGCGGCCGGCGAGGAAGGCGGCCACGGCGGCCTCGTCGGCGCCGTTGAGGACCGCCCCGGCAGTGCCGCCGCGGGCCGCCGCCTCCAAGCCCAGCCGCAAGGCCCCGAAACGCTCGAAGTCGGGCGGCTCGAAACGCAACTCGATCGCCCGGCCCCAATCCAGCTTCGCCGCCGCCCCCGCGCGCCGTTGGGGCCAGCAAAGCGCGTACTGGATCGGCAGCTTCATGTCCGGCGGACTCATCTGCGCAATCACCGAGCCGTCGATATATTCTACCATCGAATGCACGATCGACTGCGGATGGATCACCAGGCCGATCTGGCGGCTTTCCAACTCGAAGAGCCAGCGGGCCTCGATGACCTCCAACGCCTTGTTCATCAAGGTGGCCGAATCGACGCTGATCTTCCGCCCCATGTCCCAGGTGGGATGGGCCAGGGCGTCGGCGACGGACACTTGGGCCAGTTGCGCGGTCGTGTAGGTGCGGAAGGGACCGCCGCTGGCCGTGAGCACCACGCGGGCGACTTCCTCCCGCCGACCGGCCTGCAACGCCTGAAAGATCGCGCTGTGCTCGCTATCGACCGGCAGGATGCGGGCATGGTGCTCCGCAGCCAGCCGAGTTACCAGCGGGCCGGCCACCACCAGGCTCTCCTTGTTGGCCAAGGCCAGGGTCTTGCCGGCTTCCAAGGCCGCCCAGGTGCCCTGCAAACCCGCGCTGCCCACCACCGCCGACAGGACCGTATCGACTTCCGCCTCGGCCACGACCCGGGCGACGCCCTCCGGGCCGCGGAGCAGTTCCGTCTCCTTGGGCAGGGCGGACCAGTCCTGCCCGGCGGCCGACTCCGCGTCGGTGGCCACGATCCAGCGGGGCCGAACGGCCTGGGCCTGGGCCAGCAGTTGGGCCAAATTGCGGTGGGCCGTCAGGGCCACCGCCCGCAGACTCCCCTCGGAAGCGGCAATCACTTCCAGCGTGCTGCGACCGATACTGCCGGTCGAGCCGAGGATGACGACATTCTTGGCCTGTCCGGTCATGCGTCGCTGCGTAGGGTGGCCTCAGGGACACCGCCATTGTATGAAGCATCCCCCCCTGCTGCAAGGGCGAGGGAGGGTCCGCGCTTTGCACTCCCTGCCAGGGAGGTTAGTATGGAAGGAAAGGAACGCTGCATGGAACGAAGAAAACGCCCGCCCCCGGCCAACCGGCCCACGCCCGAGCGGAAGTCGCCGCCGGGCGGCAATAACCTGGTCTGGTTGTTCACCGTCCTGGCCCTGGTGACGCTCTTGCTGGCGAGCATGCTCCGCAGCGACTCGCAGGTGAAGCTGACCTATGGCGAGTTGAGGACCCTGATCAAGAAGGGCGAGCCGAAAACGCATCCGGGGGTGTTTGTCGAGGTCTCCGAGGGGGCCGAGGGCAAGGAATCGACCGTGCGCTACTCGGACCTGGCCGACCTCCGCGTCGGTCCCACCGAGACCACCGGCACGGTGACCAAGCAGGTGGTCGCCCCGCGGCGCGAGGAGCCGAAGACCAAGGTGCCGTTCCATACCGATACGCTGAGCAACCTGGCCGACCGCAGCAACGTGCTCCTGCTGCTCGATCAGAACGGCTTCGATAAGGTATCGTGCGAGGAGGCCCCCGGGGCCTGGCACGTCTGGCTGCCCACGCTGGTCACGGCGGCGCTGCTGGTCGGGTTGGTGTATTTCATGCTCCGCAAGATGGGCGGGGCGGGCTCGGCCATCGCCTTCGGCCGCAGCCGCGGCAAGCTCTATGCCCAGGAAGAAATGGGCGTCACTTTCGACGACGTCGCCGGCGTGGACGAGGCGGTCGAGGAACTCCGCGAGGTCGTCGATTTCCTCAAAATGCCGGAGAAGTACCAGGTGCTGGGCGGGCGGATTCCCCGCGGCGTCCTCCTCGTCGGCCCGCCGGGCACCGGCAAGACGCTCTTAGCCAAGGCCGTGGCCGGCGAGGCCGGCGTGCCCTTCTTCAGCCTTTCGGGCTCCGATTTCGTCGAGATGTTCGTGGGCGTGGGGGCGGCGCGGGTCCGCGACATGTTCGAGCAGGCCAAGGCCAAGGCCCCCTGCATCGTCTTCATCGACGAGCTCGACGCCCTGGGCAAGACCCGCGGCACCAACCTCGTCGGCGGCGACCACGAGCGCGAGCAGACGCTCAACGCCCTGCTGGTCGAGATGGACGGCTTCACTTCCAACAGCGGCGTGATCGTCACGGCGGCCACCAACCGGCCGGAAACGCTCGATCCCGCCCTCTTGCGCCCCGGACGCTTCGACCGCCACGTGCTGGTGGATCGCCCCGACGTCCGCGGCCGCGAGGCGATCCTCGAGGTGCACGGCAGCAACGTGCGGCTGGACCCGGCGGTGGACATGAAGGAAGTGGCCCGCATCACCTCGGGTTTCGTCGGCGCCGACCTGGCCAACCTGGTCAACGAGGCGGCCCTGCTGGCCGCCCGCGCCGGCCGCCCCACCGTCACCATGCAGGAGTTCAACGAGGGGGTCGATCGCGTGGTGGCCGGGCTGGAAAAGCGCCAGCGCGTGATGCACGCCGACGAAAAGCGCCGCGTGGCCTACCACGAGAGCGCCCATGCCCTGGTGGCCGCCAGCCTGCCCAACACCGATCCGGTCCACAAGGTGTCGATCATCCCGCGGGGGCTGGCCGCGCTGGGCTACACCATGCACCGCCCGGAAGGCGACCGCTACCTCGTCACCCAGAGCGAGCTGGAGAGCCGCATCCAGTGCCTGCTGGCCGGCACGGTGGCCGAGGAACTGATCTTCGGCGACGTCTCCACCGGCGCCCAGAACGACCTGGAAAGGGCCACCGACACGGCCCGCAGCATGGTGATGGACTTCGGCATGAGCCGGCTGGGGCGGGTGGCCTATCGGGAGAGCCGCCGGGCCATGTTTTTCGAGGGCCAGGAGGAATTGCACGGCGACCGCGCCCATAGCGAGCAGACCGCCCGCGAAATCGACGAGGAGATCCGCCGCATCCTGGCCGAGGCGCTGGCCCGCGTGCGGCACGTATTGGAGACGCGGCGTCAGGCCCTGGTGGCCATTGCCGATTGCCTGATCGAGCAGGAGACCATCGACAACAGCGACCTGAAGCGGTTGATCGAGGCCAACTCGCCCAGTCCGATGATCGTCCCCGGCACGGAAGAGGCGGTTCCCTCGAAGCCGGCGGCCGTCGAAGATTCCGCGCCGCGCCAGGCCCGCGCGGAAGGGGCGGGGTAAAGGACAACTGCGCGGCCCGCCAACTTCCTTCCATCGGACGGGGATGCTATAATTTCATGGTGAGGATGGCGCTGCCATGAAGATCCCCAATGCGGACAAAGCCATCATCGCCCCGGAAAAGATTCGCGACTACTTATTGAACCCGTTGCACCGGCGTGGAGGGCCGAAGGCAAAGTTTTTGATGACTCTCGGCTACCGGGCGGAAGATTGGCAACAATTAGAAGGTGATCTGCGCGAGCAGCACTTGGGAGAAGATTTTTCAATCGCGACGCAAACGCCCTACGGCGTTTGTTATGAAATCCTGGCGCCGATTACGTCGCCAACGGGAAGGCGGGCCAGGTTCTGCTCCGTGTGGCAAATTGACCAAGGAACCGAATCGCCCAGACTGATCACTATGTACCCGAGTTGACCTCATGAACTTCGATATGTTTTCGGACGTTGTTCTGACCGAGGACTTGCCGGGCTCCGACCTGCGCGCTGGTGACGTGGGGACCGTCGTGGAACGTCATGCGGTCCCGGACATGGAAGACGGGTACAGCGTCGAGTTCTTCGATATGACTGGCCGCACCGTTGCCGTGGCGACGGTCCGTGAAAGCCAGTTGCGACGTCCTACCCAGGAAGACCGCCCAGCCGTCCGCGCGTTGTCCGCGGGCTGAGCCGGACCTATTGTTGCTTGGCCCGGCCGCGGTTTCCCGTTAGAATACAGCGGAGGTATTTATGGAGACGAACCTCATGGGCCGAGTCGTTGTGCGGGCGTTACTGGAAAACGCCTACGACCTCCGCGACGTCGAGCGCGGCTTGCTCAGCGCCGACCAGGTTCGCCGCTTGGAGATCGAGGACGCCCTGGTGGACACGGGCGCGACCACGCTTTCGATGCCCAAGCGGCTGATCGAGCAGCTTGGGCTGAGCGCGCTTCGTGCCCGACGCGGCCGCACCGCCGCCGGGCCGAGAGACATCCAGGTTTATTGCGCGGTTCGCCTGACAATCCAGGGGCGCGACTGTCACGTCGACGTTATGGAGACGCACGAAGACTGCCCCGTGCTGATTGGTCAGGTGCCATTGGAACTTTTGGATTTCGTTGTCGATCCCAAGACCCAGCGGCTCATCGGCAATCCAGCGCACGGCGGCGAGCAGACGTACGAAATGTACTGAAGGCTCACTCTTCATGCCAGGCGTAGGTCCGCTCCAGCGCCTGGCGGACCGCGCCGGTAATCTGCCCCAACGTCACCGGCTTGGAGAGCGTCGAGAAGACCTGCTCGCGGCGGGCCTGCTCCAAGAGCCCTTCGTCCCACTGCGCCGACAAGAGGATGCACGGCAGCATCGCGCGAAATTGCCTCACCAACCGCAGCGTCTCCAGCCCGGTCAGCTTCGGCATGTGCATGTCCAACAGCAGCAGGTGGACCTCTTCGCGGCGGACGATCTGGAGGGCCTCCTCGCCGTCGCCGGCCAGCAGGGTGCGGAAACCCCGCGGCTCCAACGCCAAGTGCAACGTCTCGCGGAAGTCCGAGTCGTCGTCGGTAATCAGCAAGGAGGGCGACTTCAGCAGCATGGTCCACGGGCCTCGCGATTCTTGGGGGAAAAGGGGCCTGTCACCTTTTCCCACACCTTTCCCGCCCTTACAATGCACCGCAACTTGAGTGCCACTGGGGCGAAGTTGTCGCTCTGGGCGGGATTTCTCTCGCTAAAGGGCTTCTACATAACATTTTACGCCATAATAAGCAGCCGGAGCAAGAGAAAAACCGCCGCCGCCCACCCCCGCCCGTCGCCCACGGCCGGTCGATTCCGGCAGTGGCGACGCTGCCATTTTGACAGGTGGTTAGCGGGCCCCGCGGTTGCTAAAATTGCAGAACGTGTCCAGCAAGACACGTGAGAGCATCATTGCGGCCGCGGAGGCCATCGATGGGCCCTAAATCCCTAAATCCCCAAATCCCTCTCTCACTATGAAACTCGCTGTCATTGGAACCGGCTACGTGGGCCTGGTCACCGGCACCTGCCTGGCCGAGACCGGCAACGACGTCACCTGCGTGGACAACGATCCGCAGAAGATCGCCCTGCTGGACGAGGGCAAGATTCCCATCTACGAGCCGGGGCTGGCCGAGTTGGTCGGCCGGAACGTCGAGGCCGGGCGGTTGCGCTTCACCGCCGACCTGGCGGCCGCCACGGCCGCGGCCAAGCTGGTCTTCCTGGCCGTGGGCACGCCGTCGGCGGAGGACGGCTCGGTCGATCTTTCCGCGCTGCGGGCCGTGGTGGCCGAGATCGCCCCGCGATTGGACCGCGACGCCGTGGTCGTCATCAAGAGCACCGTGCCGGTGGGGACCAACGCGGCGGTGGCCCGGCGATTGCGCGAGCTGACCGGCCGCGACTGCGACGTCGCCAGCAACCCCGAGTTTCTCAAGGAAGGGGCGGCCATCGACGATTTCATGAAGCCCGACCGCGTCGTCGTCGGCGCCCGCCGGGAAGCGGTCTTCGAGGTTCTCCGCGACCTCTATCAGCCCTACCTGCGGACCGACAAGCCGCTCTTGACCATGTCGCCGGAAAGCGCCGAGATGACCAAGTACGCGGCCAACTGCCTGCTGGCCGCCAAGATCAGTTTCATCAACGAGCTGGCCAACCTCTGCGAAAACACCGGGGCCGACATCAACGAAATCCGCCGCGGCATCGGCCACGACAGCCGCATCGGCTTCGCCTTTCTCTTTCCCGGCGCCGGTTTTGGCGGGAGCTGTTTTCCCAAGGACCTCCGCGCCTTGGCGGCCATCGCCCGCGACCACGGCCTGCCGCCGCGGATCCTCGACGCGGTCCATGAAGTCAACGTCCGCCAGAAGACCGTGCTGCTGGAGAAGATCCGCCGCCATTTCGCCGACCAGCTTGCGGGCCTGACGGTGGCCGTCTGGGGGCTGGCCTTCAAGCCGGGCACCGACGACATCCGCGAGGCCCCGGCGCTGGTGCTGATCGACGGCCTGCTGGAGCGCGGCGCGAAGCTGAAGGTCCACGACCCCGAGGCCCTGGAGAACGTCCGCCGGCAGTACGGCGACCGGCTGACCTACTGCCACGGCCGCGACGACGCCCTGGTCGGGGCCGACGCGCTGGCGATCGTCACCGAGTGGAAACACTTCGTCCACCCCGACTTCGAGCAGATGCGGCGGCTGATGCGTCAGCCGGTGGTCTTCGACGGCCGCAACCTCTATCCGCCGCGGCGGATGAAGGAGGCCGGCTTCACCTACTACAGCATCGGCCGCCCGCCGGTCAGCGGCTGAGAGGTCGTCCGAGAAGTCCCCCTCTCCCTCCGGGAGAGGGTTGGGGTGAGGGGGCGCGGCAGTGGACGCATAACTTCGAGTTTAACGGAGATCGCCCATGGGTTCTCGCTGGCGGCTGAACTACACGCTGGCGCAGCTCCTGTTGGTGGTGGTCATGGTGGCCAACGTCTGCGGCGTGGTCGTGGCCGTCCGGGCGGACATGCGGCCCCACGTCGAGATTGTTGAGGCGCGGTTTTCCGCGGACGGGCGTACGCTCATGGCGGTTCTGGACGACAATCGGCGGGTCACCTGCGACGCGGCCACCGGTAAGGTCGTCGACTCCGCGCCAATCGACTGGCCGCCAACCATCGGGTCAGTGGACTCAGAGGGCGGGACACGGCGCTATCTCGCGGCGGACTGCAACACCTGGGCCGCAGTGTGCCGGGACGGCCACGTCGAGTTCGGCCGCATTCAGCCCGCCAGGCGATGGACGGCCGCGGTCCCGTCGGCAGCCATGCGGGCGGCGCTCGCCCAAGCGGCTGGCCAGATCCCGCCCCGGGCTGCGATCTCCGACAACGCCGCGATTTTCGCCCTCGGATACATAGATTCCCTCGGCCAAGGGCGACTCCGCGTGGCTATCTGGGACGTGGCTTCAGGGCGGCTCCTGCGCACCGTAACGGCACAGGGCGATGTATGGCGCATCTGCCCGGCTCCTGACGGCAGGACCCTGGCCGTTCAAGGAACGTTCGCCGCCCCCGATCGGTCCACCTTCGCAGGAATCGGCTTCTGGGACGTCGCCAGCGGCCGGCAACGCGGCAAAACGCTCGTCGTCGGTCCAGACGAGCCCGTCGGCATAGTTTGGTATAATGACGCCGGGATGACTTGGACCCCCGACAGCGATACGTTCGTATGGGCCCCCTGGCCGTCCATGTTCCCGCCGGCCGCCAACTCGCCGACCGTCATCCCACTGGTGAGGTCGGTGCGGCTGTCCGACGGCCGGCAACGGCAACTCGATGCGGACCGGGACGCTCCACGACCGGCCGATGCACAACGGCCGTGGGAGCGCCTGCTGGCCAGCGCCGACGGGGGCACGGTCCTGGTAAGTTACTTTGGTCTCCGCTGCCAATTTTTTGACGCGGCCACCCTCAAGCCGGCCGGAAAGCCCTTCCCGGTGTACGATCCGTACCGCGCATCAATCAGGCTCTTGTCGCTGTCTCCCGACAGCAAGGAACTTGCCGCAACCACCTACGGGGGATCGACGGTGCGGATCTTCGACCGGGAGGGCAACTTCCGCCGCGATCTGTTCCTTTACGAAAAGACCGAGCAGAACGTGGACGTGACCGTTTGGATCAACGCCCTCGTATTTCTCCTCTGCCTCTGGCTGATCGTGAGGCAATTCCGCCGGCGACACGTGCCGAAAGGACCTGGCGGATGACTGGCGGGCGGCTGAATTACACCCTGGCGCAACTCCTGTTGGTGGTGGTCATGGTGGCCAACGTCTGCGGGGCGCTCGTGGCCGTGCGGGAGCTGCTGCACGACGAGCCGCCGGGATGGGTCTGTGAGATACGGTTCTTCCCGGACGGGAAAACCTTCGCCGCGGTCCTCGTTAACGGCCGCGTCGTCACCTGCGACACCGCCACCTGCACGATCAAGGATTCGGTCTGGGTCTACGGGCCGGACCGCGATTGGAGTCGGGGGCTCAATGCCCCTTACCAATCACCGATCAAGCTGGCGGGGGACTGCAACACCTGGGTCTTCACGCGCCCCGACGGCCGCGTGGAGTTCGGCCGGTTGCAGCCTCCGAAGCGATGGTATGCCGAGGTTCCCCAGCCGGCACTGCTGGGGATGCCCGCTTCGGGGCTCGCCCCGGCTGCTGCCGGACGCGGCAAGCCGCCCGACCGGATCGCCCTTTCGGAGAATGCCGCCGTGCTGGCCGCCTTGTACAAGAGACTCCCCGGCGGAGACCGCGTGGTTCTCTGGGACGTGCCCTCGGGAAAGGTCCTGCACGTTGTCCAGGGGTACGACGACCCCATCCAGTTCCCGGGCGACGTGCGGTCGATCTGCTTGACGCCCGACGGCAAGACCCTCGCGATCGAGACGGTCCACGCCGGCTTCAGGCGTCCAACCTGGATGCACGAGGAATTGCGTCTTCCTGCTTGGACCATCGATGCCTGGGACGTCGAGACGGGCCGGCAACGTCGCCGGGCGGCCGCCGACCCCTATGGCGGCTGTGCTTACCAACTTCAGGCGCCCAATAATGACTTGCTCGTGTGGCTGTCCGAAGGTGGTCATCCCAGCGTAATTTCGCTACGCGTGTCGGACCGCAGACGACGGGAATTCCACCCTGCTGACTATTTTTACTATCTGTCGCTCAGCGACGACGGCCGCACCGTCCTGCTCGACGGCGGCGCCCCGTGGAGGTTCCAACTCCTCGATGCAGAGAGCCTCGTCCCGTGGGGACCGGCGCATCCGATCGACTATCGCCGTTACAACTCCCAGGGCGTCGGCTGCCTGGCCTTATCGCCCAGCGGCAAGGAACTTCTCGTGGCGCAGAAATCCGGCACGGGGAGGGCGGTGATGCAGATCGCCGACGTGAATGGCAAGTTCCAGCGGCTCATGCTCCTGCACACCACGAGCCCCGAGAAGGACATCGTCGCCGTGTTGGCCAACGGCCTGGTGTTTCTCCTCTGCCTTTTCTTTGTCGTCAGGCAGTCGCTGCGGCGACGGGCCGTGCGGGTGTAGGTTGACCGGCACGACGGAAATCCGGCGGATGGAAGACTTGCTGGCAAATCCCCTCACCGCGGCCCTCTCCCGAAGGGAGAGAGGGCTTTCAAGAGCCCGCTTCCGGCTCGGCGGGGCGAAACTGCTTCCAGTCGATCCCCAGCTTGCGCATCCGCGCCCGCAAGGTGTGCGGGTTGATTTTCAAGAGCCGGGCGGCGCCGTGCGGGCCTTCGATGCGGCCGGCAGTGGCGGCCAGCGCCGCCTCGATGTGCCGCCGCATGGCGGCGTCCAGCGAGACGATGCCCGAGGGCTCCGCCGGCCCCGGCGGCGCGGGCGGCCGCGGCCCGCCGGTGCCCGGCGAGGAGACCATGGGCGTGGCGGCAATGCCCAGGGCCGGGGCGATCTCCAGCCGCTTGCCGTCGCCCAGGATCGCCGCCCGGTCGATCACCGTGGCCAACTCGCGGACGTTTCCCGGCCAGGGATAGGCGGCCAGCAGTTCCAGGTCCTCGGCCGTGGGCTCGGCCGGCGCCAGGCCGAAGCGGGTGGCGGCCCGCTGGGCAAAATGCCGCGCCATCTCGGCAATGTCCTCGCGACGCTCCCGTAACGGCGGCAGCACGATGGGAAAGACCGCGACCCGATACCACAGGTCCTCGCGGAAGCGGCCCTCGGCCACCATGGCGGCCAGGTCGCGGTGCGTGGCCGCCACCATCCGCACGTCCACGCTGATGGGACGCTGCCCACCCACACGGTCCAGCCAGCCGTCCTGGAGGATTCGCAGCAGGCGGACCTGGGCCGCCAGCGGCAACTCGCCCAATTCGTCGAGCAGCAGCGTGCCCCCGTCGGCGCGCTCGAACCAGCCCTTGCGGGTTTCGACCGCGCCGGTAAAGGCGCCCTTCTCGTGGCCGAACAACTGCGAATCGATCAGCTCGTGGGGGATCGCCCCGCAATTCACGCGGATGAACGGCCCCTTGGCCCGCGCCGAGCGGTTATGAATGGCGCGGGCCACCAACTCCTTGCCCGAACCCGTCTCGCCAAAGATCAGCACCGGCACGTCGGAGCGGGCGACCAACTCGACGCGCTCGAGGACGGCCCGCAGCCCCGACTCGGCGCCGACGATGACGTCGCCGAGCTTGTTGCGTCCCAGGCGGTTCAAGAGGGATCGCTTCTCGGCCTCCGCCGCCTCGCGGAGGGCGGCCATCTCGCTGAGGCGATGGTGGTTGCCCAGGGCGACCGAGAACGGCTCTAAGAGGACTTGGACCAGTTCGGCATGGCGGGGTTGGAAGGCCTGGCCCGGCGGCGCCGCCAAGACCAGCGCCGCAAAGCGGCCGTCGGGCAGCGCCAGCGGGCCGGCCAACACGTCCGCGTCGATCCCCGGCGGCACCAAGAGGGTCAACTCGCCGCCGCGGGCGCGGTTGCCGTGGCTCACCTTGCCCAGCTTGCACCACGCCAAGAGGAGTTCCATTTGGCCGGCCGTGCACTCGCTGCGGACTTCGGCGGGCCGGCCGTCGGTCGAGGGCACGCCGGCCGCCACCGTCTCCAGGCAATTGCGCCCCGGATCGATCTCGACCACCCGCACCTGGGCAATCGGCACCTGTCGGGCCAGGATCGCCGTGATCGTCTCGGTGGAGCGGCTGATTTCGCTCTGGCGGCAGGCCTCGCGCCACACATCCAGTAGGACAGTTCGGAACTCTTCCACGGCACTCTCCGGGTGTTGCTTAGCGACCTACCATCACGCTTGATGGCAGCCTAGCAAATATGACGGAACATGTCCAGTGATCATCTAGCATATTTGACAGAATTGTTACAATCCATCCAGTTATGTTTTCCCAAAGCCCGCATATTCGCGAAAAAACGCAAATTGCGACTTTGGCATCCCGCTTGCTGCCGCAATGAGCCGAGTTGATTCTCCGTGCCTGACCGAATCATCACTTTATTTAGAATACAGATAATGTTTCGGATACGCAAGCCGTTTTACTCACGATTTCTGTCTTGGATCGCCCTCGTGCCGCTGGCCGCGATGACGCTGCTGGCGGGCTGCGGCAAGCCGGCCGATATCCTCAACGTCTCCTATGACCCCACGCGGGGCTTGTACAAGGAGTTCAATAAGGCGTTTGCCAAACACTGGAAGGAACGCACCGGCGAATCGATTGTCCTTGAGACCTCGCACGGCGGTTCGGGCGGACAAGCCCGGAAGGTAATCGAGGGGCTGGAGGCATCGGTGGTGACCCTGGCCTTGGCCTATGACATCGACGTGATCCACGAGAAGGCCGGGCTGCTTCCGGCGGATTGGCAAGGGCGGCTGGGCAACCACAGTTGCCCCTATACCTCGACCATTGTCTTCCTGGTCCGCAAGGGGAACCCGAAAGGGATTCGCGATTGGGACGACTTGATCCGGCCGGGGATCGAGGTGGTGACGCCGCATCCGAAGCAGTCGGGCGGCGCCCGTTGGAACTATCTGGCCGCCTGGGGGTATGCCCTGGGGCGGGAATTGGGCGACCTGAAGAAGCTCCACGACCCCAAGCAGGCCGACGCCGCGGCCAAGGCGCAGCAGAAGGCGCGGGACTTCGTGGCGGAATTGTATCGGCACGTCAAGGTGCTCGATTCCGGCGCCCGCGGCTCCACGGTCACGTTTGCCAAGCAGGGGCAAGGCGACGTGCTGTTGGCTTGGGAAAATGACGCCTACTGGGCGATCGACGAATTCGGGGCCGACCAGTTCGAAATCGTCATGCCCTCGGTGAGCATTCTTGCCGAGCCGCCCGTGGCTTGGGTGGACAAGGTGGTCGACAAGCAGGGGAAACGCAAGCTGGCCGAGGAGTACCTGAAATACCTTTATTCGCCCGAGGGCCAGACCATCGTGGCAAAGAACCATTATCGTCCGCTGGACCCGAAGGCGACGCCGGCGAGTTGGATCAAGCCGGTGCAGATGTTCACGGTGGACGACGTGTTCGGCGGTTGGCAGAAGGCCCAAAAGGACCATTTCGACGACGGCGGGGTCTTCGACCAGATTCGCAAGCGTTAGGAGCGGCCGGTGAAACTGAAACAGCGCAGCGTGTTGCCTGGCTTTGGCCTGACCATGGGCTTCACGCTGTTTTATTTGGGCCTGATCGTGCTCATCCCGCTGAGCGTCCTGGTGCTGAAAGCGTCGCGGATCACCTGGAGCGACTTTTGGCGGGCGGTCAGCGATCCGCAGGTGGTGGCCTCCTACAAGCTGAGTTTCGGGACCTCGCTGGCGGCCGCGACTGTCAACGTCGTCTTCGGGTTCATCGTCGCCTGGGTGCTGACGCGCTATTCGTTTCCCGGCAAGAAGTTTCTCGACGCCATCGTCGATCTGCCCTTTGCCTTGCCGACGGCGGTGTCGGGAATCGTGCTGGCGTCGCTGTACAGCGGCGATGGCTGGATCGGCCGCTGGTTGGCGCCGCTGGGGATCAAGGTCTCCTACACGCCGTTGGGGATCGCGGTGGCATTGGTGTTCATCGGGCTGCCCTTCGTGGTGCGGACCTTGCAGCCGGCCCTGGAAGACCTGGACCCCGAGATCGAGGAGGCGGCGGCCAGCCTGGGCGCTGGACGCCTGGCGACGTTCCGCCGCGTGATCTTGCCCAGCGTGCTGCCGGCGCTGTTGGCCGGTTTCGCCCTGGCGCTGGCCCGCGGACTGGGCGAGTATGGATCCATCGTCTTCATCGCCGGCAATCGGGTCATGGAGACCGAAATCACGCCGTTTCTCATCATCAGCAAGCTCGAACAATACGACTACGCCGGGGCGACCTCCATCGCCGTGGTCATGCTGACGGCCTCGTTCCTGCTGTTGTTGATCATCAACCTCTTGCAATGGCGGAGCCGCCGTTACGCGGTCGCATAGACATGCCCTCCGTGATCCCCACACTTCAGGTCGGCTCCGCCGCGCTTTCGCGCGGGCGGTCGTTGACCACCGAGTCGCCGCTGGTCCGCCGCTTGCTGATCGGCACGGCCGTCGCGTTCCTGACGCTTTTTCTGCTGGTGCCGTTGCTGGCGGTGTTTTGGCAGGCGCTGGGGCTGGGCGCGTTTTCCTACGACTTCGGGGCCACCTTGACGGCCAACGTGGTGAAGTTCTGGCATGTGCTGGGGAAAGGCGTTTCTTCCTACGTCGACGCGCTGGGCGACACCGATACGCTCAGCGCCATCCGCCTGACGCTGCTGACGGCCGCCGTCTGCGTGCCGCTGGGCACGGTCTTCGGCGTCCTGGCAGCCTGGACCATCACGAAATTCGAGTTCCTGGGCAAGCACCTGTTGATCACGTTGATCGACTTGCCCTTCTCGGTCTCGCCGGTCATTGCCGGGCTGGTGTTCGTGCTCCTCTTCGGTTGGCGCGCCGGTCCGCTGGGGCACTGGCTGGCCGCGCACGACATCAAGATCGTGTTCGCCGTGCCGGGGGTCATTCTGGCCACGCTGTTTGTGACGTTTCCGTTCGTCGCCCGCGAGCTGATTCCCTTGATGCAAGCCCAAGGGACCGAGGAGGAAGAGGCCGCCCGCGTGCTGGGGGCCGGCGGTTGGCAGATCTTCTGGCGCGTGACGGCGCCGAACATCAAGTGGGGGCTGCTCTACGGCGTCATTTTGTGCAACGCCCGCGCCATGGGTGAATTCGGCGCCGTGGCCGTGGTGTCGGGCAGGATTCGCGGGGCCATCACCATGCCCCTGCACATCGAGGCCCTGTCCAACGAAGTCCCCACGGCCGCCTTCGCGGTGGCCTCGGTGCTGGCGCTGTTGGCCTTGGTGACCCTGGTCGCAAAAACGTTGGTGGAATGGCAAGTCGCCCGGCAAGTGGCCCGCGCCGAGTTCGAATCCCGCGCCGCGGCCGCAAACGCATAAGGACCCCGAGCATGAGCATCGACGTCCAGCGGATCAGCAAATCGTTCGGCGAGTTTCGCGCCCTGCGGGACGTCAGCCTCACGGTCGCCAGCGGCGAGCTGGTGGCGCTGCTGGGGCCCTCGGGGTCGGGGAAGACGACCTTGCTGCGGATCATCGCCGGCCTGGAGCAGCCCGACCCCGGCAGCGGCCCCATCTTCTTCCAGCACGAGAACGTCGCCGACCGCGACGCCGCCAATCGCCAGGTGGGCTTCGTCTTCCAGCACTACGCCCTCTTTCGCCACATGACCGTCTTCCAGAACGTGGCCTTCGGGCTGCGGGTGCGGCCGCGGCGGCAGCGCCCCTCGCGCAACCTCATCAAGTACAAGGTGATGCGGCTGCTGAAACTGGTGCAATTGGAGCACTACGCCAACCGCTATCCCAACCAGCTTTCCGGCGGGCAGCGGCAGCGCGTGGCCCTGGCCCGCGCCTTGGCCATCGAGCCGCAGGTGCTGTTGTTGGACGAGCCCTTCGGGGCCCTGGACGCCCAGGTCCGCCAGGAGCTGCGGCAATGGCTGCGGCGGCTGCACGACGAAATCCACCTCACCAGCGTCTTCGTCACCCACGACCAGGACGAGGCCCTCGAACTGGCCGACCGCGTGCTGGTGATGAACGCCGGGCGGATCGAGCAGATCGGCACCCCCGACGAGGTCTTCCATCACCCGGCGACCGAGTTCGTGGTGAAGTTTCTCGGCCAGGTCAATCCCTTCCACGGCCGGCTGGAGAACGGCAAGGTCCACTTCGCCGACATGTCGATGGATTCGCCCGAGCACGCCACCACGCCGAGCCGTCCGGTGCGGGTCTTCATCCGCCCCCACGACATCCAGGTCGACACCCAGCGCAACGGCCACCCCTGCTTCCGCGCCGTGGTGACGCGGATTCATTCCGCCGGGGCCAACGTGCGGGTAGAGCTGTTGGCCGACTCGGGCGAGCGCCTGCACGCCGAGATGACCCAGGAGCGTTACCACGAGTTGCGCATCACGACCGACAGCCAGGTCTTCGTCACGCCCCGCGAGGTGAAGGTCTTCTCCAACGAGGGGTGAGGGCGGCCGCACCGTCGGCTGCTGGTTTCACATCCCCGCCCCCGTGACCTATGCTTGAGAAAGGCGGGCCACGGCAAAGTGGCCCCCGCCAAGGCCCCCCGCGGGCGGAGAGGTGGCATGAACGATTCCCCTGACATGACCCCGCGCCAACGCGCCGCCGTGCTGCTGCTGATCGTTGCCGTCAGTTTCTACATCAGCTCGACCACGATCGCCGATCCCGACCTCTGGGGACACGTGCGCTTCGGACAAGACATGCTCGCCGCCCGCGGCATCCCAGCGGCCGATCCCTATTCCTATCTGACCGCCGGCCAGCCCTGGATCAACCACGAGTGGCTGACCGAGGTCGTGCTGGCCGGCGCCTTCGGCGCGGCCGGGTCCTACGGCCTGCTGGCCGTAAAGGCCGCCATCCTGCTGGCGATCCTCGGGCTGTTATACCGGCATCTCGCGGCCCGCGGCGTGCGGACCATCGCCGCCGGCGTGCTGATCCTGGCGGTCGTGTTCCTCATGGAGGTGGGCAGCCGCACCATCCGCCCGCAGTTGTTCTCCTATTTATTCTTCCTGCTGATGCTGTTGACGATCGAGGCAGCCGAGCGGAACGTGCGGGCCTTATGGCTGGCCGTGCCCCTGATTGCCGTCTGGGCCAACTTCCACGGCGCATTTTTCGCCGGGCTGGGGCTGCTGGCAGTGTGGTCTGCCACCCGGATCGCCCTGGTCTGCCACGCCGCGGTCCAAGAGAAATCGCCCTGGTTGAAGCCCTGCTGCCAGGTGGCGCTGCCGGCGTTGGCCGCGGCGGGGGCCGCGATGCTGAACCCCTATGGCCCCAAACTGTTCTGCTTCCTCTGGGCGCCGGCCACGGCGGCCAAGCCGGACATCATGGAATGGCAGCCCCTGGACGTCACCAAGACCGAGGGGATCGCGTTCCTGGTCCTGGTGGGGGTGTCGATCCTGGCGCTGGCCGCCTCGAGGCGACAGCGCCGGCCGGCGTTGCTGGCGGCCTTTGCCTCGACGATCGTCTTGCCGTTGGTGGCCTTCCGGCATCTTCCCTTGACGGCCTTGGCCGCGGCCGTGCTGGCCGGGCCGGCGCTGGGCGAAGCCTGGAATCGCTGGCTGCCGGCGCAACAACGGCGACAGAACGTCACCGCCCCCCGGGCCCTGACCGCCGCGCTGTTGCCCTTGACCGGCGCGATGCTGCTCTCGGGGGCCGCGCTGCATCCTTGGCTGCGAATCCCCGTCGATCCGCGGCACGTGGCCTACCCGGTCCGGGCGGTGGCCCTGCTGCGGGACAGCGGGGTCCGCGGCAACCTGGCCGTCTTCTTCGACTGGGGCCAGTACGTCATCTGGCGACTGGGCCCGAAGATCCAGGTCTCCTACGACGGCCGCCGCGACACCGTCTATTCCGAGTCGCTCCGCGCGCTGAACAACAACTGGATCTCGGGCGTCGGGGCGTGGGATGCCCTGCTGGATGAGCATCCGACCGATTTGGCCCTGGTCGACAAGCGGCTGCCCGTCTACAACCTCATGCGGCTGAAGGCGGGGTGGACGCTGGTTTACGAGGATGCGTTGTGCGGCTTGTTCGCGCGGAGCAAGGGGCCGCTTGCCGAGGTGATCTGCCGCACGGCGCCGAGGGACCTGCCGGCCGACGGCGCCGGGACGGCCTTTCCGGAGTAAGGGGGAAGGCGGAGGGCGGAAGGGGGAAGGAACATCGGAAACGCACGCTTCCGCGGCAGCGCGTCCTTCCGCCCTCCGCCTTCCTCCTTTTTCATTGGTCAAGGTGGGGAAAGTTTATCGATTGGCCAAGGGTTGCGGGAGGGGGCGGGGTGGGCGGCGGGCCATACAACCGTTAAACTTTCGCCCGTCTGGTTGCCTGGAAATCTTTGCGCCGCAGGAGCAGTAAACCTTTTGCTGAAAAAGCCTTCCGAACGTTTAAGCCGCCTTTGTCAGACGGCCGATACGGTAACTGACCCTTAATGAACAGCGCGTGCCACGGAGGCACGATGCAAGGGCGCGTCAGGCAACCGGATCGGTGTTCTTCGAGTCATGGAATGGCTCGACGGTCCTGGCGCAGTACACCGTGCGAACCGCGGGTGCTGACCCACCTTTCCCGAGGCGCAATCAGAAGCCACGCTTGAGTCGGTTCTAACCCATGGGAGGACCCGCCCACGCCATGGGGTGAAGCGAAGGCTTGCCACTCCGGCTTGTGATTGCGACGGCGGGGATCGAAGCGACCGCGGTTCATTGTAAAGGAGTGATTGCTCAATGAACAGCAAGACAGTATTTGGAGCGCTCCTGTTGAGCGCGGCCCTGTGTGTCCAGGGGTTCGCCTTCGAACTTCTGGGAAACTGTGGGTCGCAATGCGGTGGCTGCAGCGCGTGTGAGTGCGCCAAGCCCACCTGTTGCGCCCCCGCCCCGACGTGCTGCGAGAAGACTTGCTGCACGTGCGAGAAGAAGTGCTGCTGCACGCCTGTCCGCGACTTGTTCTGCGGACTGAAGGACATCTTCACCTGCAAGACGTGCGGCTGCGAGTGCTGCGGCGCGGTGAAGTGCTGCGCCCCCGAACCCTGCTGCTGCAAGGCCCCGTGCTGCTGCGAGAAGCCGTGCTGCTGCAAGGCCCCGTGCTGCTGCAAGGCCCCGTGCTGCTGCGAGAAGCCGTGCTGCTGCAAGGCCCCGTGCTGCTGCGAGAAGCCGTGCTGCTGCAAGGCCCCGTGCTGCTGCGAGAAGACTTGCGGCTGCTGCGAGAACACCTGCTGCTGCCATCCTCTGAAGGACATGCTCGGCGCCTTGTTCTGCTGCCTGAAGCCGTGCTGCTGTGAGAAGTCGTGCTGCTGCTGCGAGAAGCCCTGCTGCTGTGGCATGGCTGCCCCTTGCGGTTGCGGCGGCGCCGCCCCGGCGACTGCCCCGGCGGTTGCTCCGGCCCCGAAGGCCGAGCCGGCTCCCCCGCCGGCCCCGAAGGCCGACAACAGCAAGACCGGCGATCCCACCGCGTCCTTGCTCAATAACCGCACCGTGGTGATCGAGTAACGACTCACCGCCATGCGTGAAATCAGTGCCAGGTCTGCCCGGACCGATTGCGTCCAGGCAGACCTGGTTCGTTTCTTGTTCCCCCCGCGGCCGCCGTGTGGTATCCTGGAAGAAACAGAAGTTAGGAGCCAGGAGTTAGAATTTAGAATCGCAACACGGCGACATTCAATACTTCTAACTCCTAACTCCCTGCCCCTTCCTTACCATGCCCACTCCCTCCCTTCCCGCCTGGCACGATAGCCCGCTGCTGCGGGCGGCGCGGCGCGAGCCGACGGCGCACACGCCGATTTGGCTGATGCGCCAGGCCGGCCGCTACCTGCCGGAATATCGCGCGCTGCGGCGCAAGCTGGGCTTCCTCGAACTCTGCCAGCGCCCCGACCTCTGCGCCGAAATCATGCTGGCCACCGTGGACCGGCTGGGCGTGGATGCGGCCATCCTCTTCTCCGACCTGCTCTTGATTCTCCCGCCCATGGGCCTGCGGGTGGAGTTCACCGCCGGCGAGGGACCGCGGCTGCCCGCTCCGTTGCGGCAGGCGGCGGACGTCGATCGCCTGCGGGAGTTGGAAAGCGTCGAGCCCTTGCAGTTCGCCCTGGAGGCGGTGCGGCAGACGCGGGCCGGCCTGCCCGAGGCCCTGCCGCTCCTGGGCTTTGCCGGCGCTCCGTTCACCTTGGCCGCCTATGCGGTGGAGGGGGGGGCCAGCCGTGATTACCGCCTTACCAAGGCCCTGATGTACAACGACCCCGGCGCCTGGGACGCCCTGTTGGACCGGCTGGGACGAGCGGTCGTCCGCTATCTGAACGCTCAGATCGCCGCCGGCGTGCAGGCGGTGCAACTCTTCGATAGCTGGGCCGGCTGCCTGGGGGAAGACGATTATCGCCGCTGCGTGCTGCCGCACACCCGCCGGGTGATCGAGGGGCTCACCCCCGGCGTGCCGCTAATTCACTTCGCCGCCGGCAACCCGGCCCTGCTGCCGGCGCTGGCGGAGGCGGGCGGCGACGTCATCAGCGTCGACTGGCGCATCAGCTTGGACGAGGCCTGGCGGCGGATCGGCGCGGGCCGGGCGATCCAGGGAAACCTCGATCCGGCCGTGCTCCTGGCCACGCCCGCCGAAGTCCGCCGCCGCGCCAAGGAAGTCCTCGCCCGTGCCGGCGGGCGGCCCGGCCATATCTTCAACCTCGGCCACGGCGTGCTTCCCCAAACGCCCGTGGAAAACGTGCTGGCGCTGGTCGAGGCCGTGCACGAAGGCTAAGCGGCCCGCCGCGGACCGGACGACTGGGCGGGAAGCGGCAACACGGCTGCCTCGGCCTCCGGGCTTTCCGCCGACAACTTCTCCGCCGCCGCGTCAATCGCCCTCTTGATCTCCATGCGGCGCTGCAACTCGAGGTTGATCGCTTCGCTGAGCTCGCAAAGATCCGGCCGATTCATGGTGCGGATCCGCTTCAGAATCTTGTTCATGTCCCTTGTGCTCCTGGAAGGTGCCGGCCACGATCCGTAATTTCCTTCTTCCCCGCGGCCGGAAAAGAAGCCTCACGCAGCTACCCGCGCCGAACGACGCATGGCAAGGCTGCGACCTGCCCAGAATCGCTCGCTCTGGACGTCCGTCTTCTCGTCCTTGGAATCGGGTTGGGAATCCGGACCCGGCTCCGGCGGATCGCGGTGGTCGCTGGGTCGCATCGGCAAAATGACCGGTTCGCCCGCGGGATCTGAAGAGTCGCTCATGATGGTTTCTCCTAACGCGAATGATAGGATGCTGTCACGCCGGCCGGCTCAGGCCGCGCGGCGAGGAGCAGCCGATTTTCCCAAACCTGTCGCCTTGACCGGCGGCGCCGACGTCCCCACGCGCCGCCGGTAACTCTGCTGCCGCTCCACCGCACGGCGGCGAGCGGAATCCGGCATGTCCTCGCCGTCCTTCTCCCGCCGCTCCATCTCGGCGTCGATGGCCTCGACCAAATTAAACAACTCGGGCTCCGACAGATCCGCAAGCTGCTTCGCAATCGCGTTCATCAAACCCGTCTCCTTCCACGCTCCGGCCGCAGCCCAAGGCAATCCCCTGCCCGGCCGACCCAGCCGCATCTCTGGATGTCATCTCTTGCCGGCAGCCGCCCGCGGCGCCGCCGGCTCTAGGCCACTTTTCCCCACGATCGCCCGTGCCCGCCCGGCAGGCTCCGCGCGAAGAAAGCCTCCCACTCGGCCTCGGCCAGCGGCCCCAACAACAACTGGGCCCCGCGCGAACGCACGAACAACTCCAGGCCCTCGTGCATGCGCTCGGTGTACATGGCCGCGGCGCCGACGCCCAGGCTCCCCACCGCTTGCGCAAAGGCGTCGGCGGCCTGGCGCCGGTCCTCCGTGGCATCGATCAAGGCCACGTCGGCCTGCGCCAACACCGCGCGAATCTCCGGCAGCAATCGGGCAACCGAGCAATACACAGCGCACCCCGGACGTTGCTTCGCCCACTTGGCGACTTGCCGCGCCAGGGAGTCGCACGCGTAGAACAGGGCTACCTGCGCCACGTGCGCTCCCGATCCTGAGTTCTTCAAATCCTATCTCCTTGCCGATACAGCGTTCTTCCATGACCGAGGCCAGTCGAACTCGACAGGCCGCTACACACTCAGCAAGCGGCGCGCCGTCGGCGCACCGCTGCCCGTGCTCTCTGCAAGTCACGTCGTGTCACGGCCTTGCAACGAAATCGCTTCGTCGCGGCGGAAAACCACAGTGCCGGAATGGTCGCAACTTGCGGCCAGGGGGCTGCAAAGCGCGACCGGAGGAAGGGATGGGAGACAAGCGAGCCGCGGGGTTTATCCCCGCGGTTGCGGCGTGCAACGCTTGACGCCGCTGTGAAATATTGGATGGGGCGCCGGGTGCCACTGGCTTTGCCGGTGCGTTTGCCCGGAGGTCAGACGAGCACTGGCGAAGCCAGTGTCACCCCGGCGTTAGGTCAAGCGGTGCTTCTTCAGCTTTCGCGCCAGCGTGGCGCGATGGACCTGCAACATGCGGGCGGCCTTGCGCTGGTTGAAGTTCGAGCGTTCCAGGGCGTGCACGATCGCCTGCCGCTCCACTTGCTGCAGGCTGACCGATCCGGCCGAGGTGCCCAGCTCGACCTCGCCCAGCAGCATCTCCACGAGGGCTTCCGGCGACAAGCCGGTCACGTAGAGCCGCTCGGTCCAGGCGGCCAGCTCCCGCACATTGCCCGGCCAGGAGTAGCCGATCAACAGCGCGCGCACGGCCTGGCTCACGTCGATCAACTCCCGGCAATAATGCTCGGCAAACCGTCGGGAGAAGTGATCCAGCAGCGCCGGCACGTCGTCGGTCCGCTCGCGCAGGGGCGGCAGCACCACGCGGACAATGTTCAGTCGATGATACAAGTCGCGGCGGAACGTCCCCTGACGAACCATGTCCGCCAGGTTCCGATTGGTGCCGGCCAGGAAGCGGGTGTCGACCTTGACCGGGATGGGCTTGCCCACCGGCATCACTTCCTGCTCCTGCAAGACCCGCAAGAGCTTGGGCTGCAGGACCAGGGGGATATCGCAGACTTCGTCGAGAAAGACCGTGCCGCCGTCGGCCGTGCGGACGACGCCGAGCATGTTCTGCTCGGCCCCGGTAAAGGCCCCGCGAACATGACCGAAAAACTGGCTCTCGAAAAGCGTCTCGCTGATGCCCGCGCAATTGACGGGAATAAACGGGGACCGGCGGCGAGGACTCTTGTTCCAAAGACGCCGGGCAATCAACTCCTTGCCCGTACCGCTCTCACCCTCGATAAGAACACAGCAATCGCTGTGGGCGACCCGATCAACCAGGTCCAGGACTTCTCGCATAACGCTAGAAACGCCGACGATTTCGGGCGCACCGCCCGATAGTAGCGCGGGTGCAATCATGATTGTCCTGGCCTGGACGTCCCGGCGTACTCGATGGATCCTTGACTTTCCCACACCGGCGCCCTACGCGGCGCGGTGCGACCCATCTTTCCGGCAAGAGCCCTGAACGCTGCCTCCATGGTGCAATGGTTTCAGGTGTTGCCGGCCCCCGGGCGCCGTGTCCCAGCCGGCCGAGCAACTTAACGTACCCTTAGCATAATCAATTTGACCGTTTCGTCAATAAGCAGAAAGAAATAAAATCCTGCACTCTCCTTAGTCTAGCCAACTTCCGCAGGACCATGATATCCCCCATTATGCCCAAGAATGGCAGCAATAGACCCAATAATACTTATTGAAGCAATAGATCACAGATATTATCAAGGGCCGTCAATCCAGCCGCCGCCCAAGAGGCGGTCGCCCGCGTAGCAGACCGCCGCCTGGCCCGGTGCAACACCCAGACAGGGCTCGTCGAAGTGGATGGCGAAGCGGTCGCCGGGGAGCAGATCCACGCTGGCCGCCACGGCGCCGCTGCGATAGCGGATTTTCACCTCGCATCGGTGGGGAGGACTCGCCAGCCAATTGGCCCCGCTGGCCGTCAGCTCGCCGCGGGCCAACTCCTGCTTCGTCCCCACCACGACGCGGCGCGTCGCGGGCTCGAGGCGGACCACGTAACGGGGTTCGCCAAAGGCAATGCCCAACCCTTTGCGCTGGCCGACCGTGAATCCCTCCAGCCCCTGATGCCGCCCGACCACCGCGCCCGCGGTGGTGACGATCTCGCCCGCGGTGTCGACGGCGCCGGGGAATTGGCGGACGAAGCGGGCGTGCTGGCCGGCGGGGACGAAGCAGATTTCCTGGCTGTCGGGCTTGTCGGCCACGTCCAGCCCCAACTCGGCCGCCATCTGCCGGACTTCCCCCTTCTGGTACTGGCCCACCGGGAAGCTCAACCGCGACAGCACCCGGCGCTCGACTCCCCAAAGCACGTAGGACTGGTCCTTGCCTCCATCGACGCCGCGGCAGAGGGCCAGTTGGCCGTCGGCGGCCGGCACCAGGCGGGCGTAATGCCCCGTGGCGATCTGCTGGGCCCCCATGCCGTCGGCGAACTCCAGGAGCTTGCCGAACTTCAGCCAAGTGTTGCAGGCGATGCAGGGATTGGGCGTCCGCCCGGCGGTGTATTCCGCCACGAAGTATGCGATAATCCGGGCGAATTCCTCCTGGAAATTCAGGACGTAGAAGGGGATGTCGAGCCGCTGGGCGACGCGGCGGGCATCCTCCGCGTCGGCCGCGCTACAGCAGCCTTGCTGGCGGCCGGCGGCCTTGTGGGTCGCTTCGCCCTGCGGGCCATGCCGCATGAACAGCCCCACCACGTCGTGGCCGGCGCGGCGCAGCAGCCAGGCCGCCACGCTGCTATCGACACCGCCGGACATCGCCACTACCACGCGGGACATGATGCTCTCCATTATCAAACCGCCCGGCGGCCAAGTAAAGCAGCCGTCCGGCCTTTCCCTCATTCCCTCCCGGCCGATATAATCGGGTAACGAACGCAACAGGCGGGGTAACGCAACCGCGGCGACAGACCCCGCGGTTGGCTGCTTAAACCTTAAATCCTCAGAGAGCACTCATGGAACGAGAATGGATTGATCGGGCCGAGGCCATCCAGAAGCGGATCGTGCAACTGCGGGACTCTCTTTGACCTCGCCGCCAAGCAGACCAAGACCGGCCAACTCGAAGAGCAGATGGCCGGGGCCGATTTTTGGAACAACCGCGAGCGGGCCCAGGAAGTCGTCGCCGAGTTGAAAAGCCTCAAGGCGATCACCAGGCCGCTGGAGGAGGTCGTCAAGCTGGGCGACGACCTGGCGGCCCTGGTCGAGATGGCCGTCGAAGATGAGGACCTGGCGGCCGAGGTGCCCGCCGCCGCCGAGCGGCTGGAGAAACTGCTCGACGAGGCGGAACTCCAGGCGCTGCTGAGCGGTCCCCTGGACGCCAACTCCGCCTTGCTGACGATCAATGCCCGCGACGGCGGCACCGACGCCAACGATTGGGCGGAAATGCTGCTGCGGATGTATCTGGCCTGGGCCAGGGACCACGATTACGAGACCGCGCTGCTGGACCGTCAGGACAACGAAGAGGCCGGCATCAACAGCGCCACCATCGCCGTCCGCGGCCCGCTGGCCTACGGATACCTCAAGGGCGAGGCGGGCATCCACCGCCTGGTCCGCATCAGCCCCTTCAACGCCGAAGGCAAGCGGCAGACCAGCTTCGCCGCCGTCGACGTCGCCCCCGAGGTCTCCGAGCAGATCGCGATCGACATCCGCGACGAGGACGTCCGCGAGGACGTGTTTCGGGCCAGCGGGGCCGGCGGCCAGCACGTCAACAAGACCTCCAGCGCCATCCGCCTGACCCACCTCCCCACCGGCATCGCCGTGCAATGCCAGAACGAGCGGAGCCAGCACAAGAACCGCGCCATCGCCATGAAGATGCTCCGTGCGCGGTTGGCGCGGGTCGAGGAGGAAAAGCGCGAGGCCGAGGCGGCCGCCAAGTACAACCAGATGCCCAAGGTCGGCTTCGGCTCGCAGATCCGCAACTACTTCCTCCATCCCGACCAGCGCGTCAAGGACGCCCGCACCGGCTTCTCGGTGGGCAGCTTCCACAGCGTGCTGGACGGCAACATCCAGGGCTTCCTGGACGCCTATTTGCGTTTCCGGGCGGGGGAAGGGAAAGGGACCAGGGACCAGGGGCCAGGGGCCAGGGATTAGAAAAGCCCCCGGACTGCGCGTTGGGGGGCAGAATCGCCAGTGACGAACCATGCTTCCCAGCCAAATCGAAGAACTGAACCGGCGTTATCGAGGCCAGCAGGTCGCGGTCGATCCGCAGCAGCCGGAGTTGGCCCCCTGGGCCAACGTGTCCGTTCGGCGAACTCCATCTTCAATGTTGGCGGGTGATCTGTCAAGATCGGGCCATCGCAACCCATATCCAGGAGACAAGCGATGGCCAACACTATTCGAGACCCCGGCCGCGAGGCGTTCTG
>JBKQVT010000084.1:0-23430 GCA_052139835.1 Thermoguttaceae bacterium | reverse complement strand
TCCTTGTCGCTCCTGCTTCGCGAGACCCGTTCACCCGCCGCCACCCCGTTGTGACGCGCGCCGAAGCCGAAGTGATACCATAAACCGTGAAACCGTAACAGATTAAGACCTTTACAGGGGTGGCTCGTCCCACCCTACGGGTTCTCCGCAACTGATGCTGCTGAGGAGCCGCGTCTTGTCAAGCTGGTGGACCCTGGAGAACAGCTCGCCCAGCGGCTGCTCGTAGTTCTTCCAGCGTCCCAGGGAACTCTTGTAGATCGGACGCCGAACCTGCGCCGCGCTGGCGGTCCGCACCGGCCGTTGCGTCTCATAAAACCTCAGACACCCCGGTTCCCACGGAAGACCGCACCAGGCGACAATGCGGCGTGCGACTCCTGCGGTATCCTCCACGGTCTCCTCATAATCGACATCCAGGATCGGCGCCGGCAGGACCTTTCGCCAGTGGTCCATCAAACGCGAGTACTCTCCGACGTGGAAGATGATGTGGTCCGGGTCGCAGGCCCAGGGAACCGCAGCAAAGTGTGTCATCCGGCAGGACAGGGCTACGTCACGGAGGTCCCGGCGGCAATGGATGAGCCGCGCTCGGGGAAAAAGGGCGTTGATGAAACCCAGGTACGGGTAGTTTTCGGGCAGTTTGTCCACGATGCGAAGGGCCCGCGCGTCGAGGGTCCGCAGCCGCTCCACGTGCTGCCCGGCCAGATAACGGCTGGTTTCCCGGTCCAGTTCGGGCAGGCATTTCAACGGCGTATCGCAGCGACTCATCGCCTTGGGCAGCGACTGAAAGGTTTCTTCGCAATAGTGCAACTCGCCGGCCCCAAACACCAGCGAGTGGCTCGCCAAAATCTGTTCCACCAGCGTGCTGCCGGATCGCGGCAATCCGAAGACGAAAACCGGCAGTTCCGTCTCCAGGCCGAACCCGTTTGCACGGGCAAAGAACTCCGGCGTGAAAGTCGAAATCACGCCGTCGACGAAAGAGCCGTAGTCGGCGGGATCGTACGCTTGCCCTCGCTTCTGCAAGACGGCAAGGCGCACCGTGCCGGCTTCGCGAAGATGCTCGGCGGCCTCGCCATAGTCGCCCCGCGCGTCGAGCACTTCAGCGAGGCCCAACTCAAGGGCGGCGCGGCCGTCGTCGCCGAGCTTCGCTTCAGACAGCAATTGCCGCCCGGTGCGCAAGTCGTCCTCCGGAAACCGGCTGCGGAGAATCGTCGCCAGTTGGCAAAAGGCATTGCCGAAACTGTCGTGCACTTCGCCGTGTTGTGGCCGAGCTTGTGCCGCACGTCGGCCCAATTCGATTTGCAGGACCCGCCGGTACGAGGCGACCGCCTCCTCCAGCTTTCCTTGGTCCTGCAGGATATTGCCGAGGTTATTGTGGGCCTCATCGAAATCCGCTTTCAGTTCCAGTGCGCGGCGGCAACAGGCGAGGGCCTCGTCCAGCTTCCCCTGGCCCTGCAAGACGGCGCCCAGGTTGTTGTGTGCCTCGGGAAAGTCCGGTTTCAGTTCGAGTGCCCGGCGGTAGCAGGCGGCCGCCTCGTCCAGCTTCTTTTGATCCTGCAAGGCGGCGCCGAGGTTGTTGTGTGCCGCGGCATAGTTCGGCTTCAGTTCTAATGCGCGGCGGTAGCAGGCGACCTCCTCGTCGAGCTTCCCCTGGCCGTGCAGGGCAGCACCCAGGTTGTTGTGTGTCTCCACAGAGTCCGGCTTCAGTTCCAATGCCCGGCGGTAGCAGGCGGCGGCCGCATCCAACTCTCCCAGGCCCTGGAAAACAGCGCCCAGGTTGTTGTTTACCTCCGTCGAGTCGGGCTTCAGTTCCAATGCACGGCGGTAGCAGGCGGCCGCCTCGTCCAGCTCCCCCCGGCCCGCGAAGGCATTGCCCAGGTTGTTGTGTGCCTCCGCGTAGGCTGGCTTCAGTTCGAGTGCCCGGCGGAAGCAGGCGACCGCCTCGTCGAGCTTCCCCTGGCCCTTGAGCGCATTGCCCAGGTTGCTGTGGAACGCCGCCACGGTCCCGTTGGAGCCGATCGCCCGCGTGATGTACGCGACGGCGAGTGCGTGGTTGCCCACCTGATGGGCGATGACTCCGAGCAGGTGCAGGGCGTCGGCCTGATTCGGCTCGACGGCGAGAATCCGCCGGTAGACCTGCTCGGCGTCGTGGAGCCGGCCCGCCTGATGCTGCTGGACGGCAGTCGCTAGTGCCTCGGAAACCGTCGCCATGGCGTGTATTGTGGCGAGGGAGCCCGCGTGCCGCAATATTGGTTTGAATTTCGGCAGACCCGGAAACGGTGGGGTGGGCACCGCCCACCAGGACATGGCAGATCGTGGCGGGCCATGCCCGCCCTACGCGTTCACGAGGACGCTTCCAGGAAGCGGCCGCACCCACAGCCCGGTGGTGGTCGATCGCCACGTGCTCCGCCACCCTACGCCGGGAAACCATGATTGTTCCCGTGTACGCTTCGTGCGCCAGCTATCTATACCCGTTCCCCCAGAACAGCGATTCCAGGACGCTCGCATCGTCCCGAGTGATGAATTGAAGACTGATGCTGCCCTCTGGCGACTCTAAAAAATGACAACCAACAAGACGCGGAAAGTGCGGCGGGAGCGGCGGAGGCTTACCTGCTGTCGCTCGGATGCACATAACCCCACCGCTCACCACTTGGACAAGGGCAACGCCATGTTCTTCCGCGTATCTCTGTGCCCCGGATTGGAACGAGGTGGTAGCAACCACAACGCCCTTGTGACCACCAACTGAGCGAAGACGATCATGCAGTACCTGAACAACTTCCCGTTTGATCGGGTTCCTGTGCTTCTTGCACTCGACAAGTACGAGGAACTGCGTGCCCTGAAAGATGGAAAAACGAACGGTCACATCAAAGGTGTACTCACCATCCGCGCCAGATAGCCTCTCAAGGTGGCCAACCCTAAACGATTCCATCTTGTACTTGTCCCCGAACGCCTCAAACCAACTCTTGACCAGCAACTCAAATTCTTCCGGTTCAACATGGTCAAGGGGCGGGAAGATGTTCAAGAAGCCGCTGGCGGCGGGATTATTGCCCATAGATCTGCTCCTGCGGGCGGCGACTTCGGCGTTTCACGGAGCTATCGCGGAGGTGGTCGCTTGTTACTGCTTCACGGGCGGTCGCGCCGGCTCGGGTGGCTGGGGGGCGGGCAAAACCGGCGCGGACGGTGGCACCGCCCCAAAATTCGCCCGGTCTTTCCACAGTTGGCGAGGGCGTCACGGCTCCGCGTTGGACGGTACACCTCTGGCTCCCTTCGCTTAAGTGTTGGACAAGTCAAACAGCAACGGTTGGCCTTTGCCCTTGCCGTTGCTTCCTTCACGGCATTGGAAACGCAACTCAGAATCCTTGGCGTATGTCCGGCTCTTCTCAATCGCAATCCACTTGCGCCCGAGTTGCTCGGCAACCGCGCCGGTGGTGTTCGATCCGGCGAATGGGTCCAACACCAAGTCACCCGGTTCGGTCAAGAATTCGACGAAAAACCGCGGCAACTCGGCGGGAAATCGGGCCGGGTGAATCTTCTTGCCCAGCATCTTGGATTGCTTGATGTAGTGGCTATTGCTTTCGTTGTTTCCACACTGAATGACGTTGGCCGGGATCGACCCGCCGCGGTCCTGCGAGAACTTCGGCGTGATATTGTGGCCCGATGGTCGCTTCGTCTGCTTGATCCCCCGCCGGATCAAACGCTCCATGTCCTTGCTGTAGGCTTGAAGAACGCGCGAATTGTCGGCCTTCGGGAACTTGGAGGGGGACAGCCAGAAGATGTACTCGACCGAATCCTTGACCCGAATTCGACGCACGTTGACCCACTCGGCCGGGGCTGGCATCTTGGCAGGGTTGTACCAGAAGAATTCTTGGCACAACTCAAAACCTACCTCGTCGCACAACGCCAGCAACAGGCGGAAGTGGTAGAGGGATCGGATCGGCGCGCCGGGCGTCCAGCAACCGCCGACGTTCAGGACGAAACTGCCGTCGGCGGCCAAGACCCGCTTGATCTGCTCCGCAAACGGCAGGAACCAGTTGACATACTCTTTCTGGTCTGCATTGCCGTACTCCTTCTTGAAGTGGAGCGCGTAGGGCGGGGACGTGAGAACCAGGTCAACTTGTCCGCCGGGCATCGCCCGCATGAAGTCCAGACTGTCGGCGCAGTACGCCTTCCCTAGCTTCGTCTGGTAGAGCGGACGGAAGTCCATTGCCTTAACAATTCTCCGAGGTCATTATACCAGGGCGCCAGGTTGCCCGAATCGGGCAATGGCACGCGCTGGAACACGGCCAATTTGCCTGCGTGCGTTGCGTGGACTAGGAGATCGGCCACGCGGGCGAACACGAAGTCTGACCAACGGCCGGTCTTCTTGCCTAGACAAACGCCCAGTATATCAAATTGGTCAACGCCATAGAAGCGGCTGGTCGGGTCTCCCTTGGATGCGCGGGTCTTCTGGGTCTCGACTTTGTAGGCGACAATCTGGCCGCCAGCGCGGTAGGCTTCTTCGCGGTCCCTGACGTTCTTGCACTCTGCCAGTATTCGCCGATCCCAACCCGGGAGCCAGATTCCGAAGTCGGGATGCCCGTCAACGTCATACACTTCGTACCGCTCAAGGACAGTCCCAACGAGGGCCTTAACCTTCTTCTCCATTTGGACTTCGGCAACCGCGCCCTCAAGCGTAACCCGAGCCCGAAAGCGTTTTCCCATGGCGTCCAACAACTCGTATGCCGAAAGACCGAATTCCATCTCTAGGGGGTGTTCCATCACGTCCTCCTGGTATTTCCTTACCGGTGCGGACTCTACCAAGATGTGGCAAGATGGGCAAGGCCGACTTGATTCCGGAACGTCTCCACGCTCGCGCCGTGCCCTGAACCGTCAATTACGCCCCGCCCCTCACGACGACGCTTCCAGCGGCGAAGGGACCGCTTCGAGGAAGCGGCCGCCGCTTTCATACCAGCCGTGCTTGGTGAAGCGGCACCAGGTCAGGTCCACCAGGAACGCCACGGGGCGGCCGCCCTCGCTTTCCAACGCGGCGACCATGCGGCGATAGGGCAGCGGCTCGCGGTGATAGAAGCCCAGCCCGCGCTGCGACAGATGCTTTCCTGCCACCACGATGCGCTCGCCGCAGGGTGTCCGCCCGTCGGACCCGACCGGCCAGAGGTGGATCAGGTAGGGGAAGGGATGGCGGCTCTCGCGCCTCCGCTCCAGGGCATCGTGATGGGGATACAGCGTGGTCAACAGCGCCCAGATTTCGCTGCCGACGTCGCTGTCGGCGGCGGCGGCGGCTTCGGGCAGGAGGTCGAGATGGGGATAGCTGAACATGGCCGCGAGAAAGGTCCGGAAAAGGAGAAGAGTTCGCACCGCGGGCGGCGCAAGTCAGGCGTCGGCCAATGAAAGCCTAGGTCGCGGGCGGCGGCCTGTCAAACTTCGCCGCGGTGGATTCCGTTTATGCCGGCAGGGGCGTTTGCACGGTCGGCCACCGCCCGCTTCCCATCCCGCCGGACGCGGCCGGCGGGCGTGGGGGGGACAAATTCCTCCTTTATCCTTCATCCTTCATCCTTGGCTTCCGCCCTCCTTCCCCCTTGCGCCTTCCCTCACTATACTTTTGGTGTTCGTTCCCCCTGGATCAACGCGAGGCGATTCCATGCGACGTATTTGGCTTGCCATTCGCATTTTCTTTCTGACGCTGTTCAATGCCGGCGTGGCCGGCCGCGTGGCGGAGGTGCTGGCGGAAAGGAAAGCCCTCACCCCGGGCACCATCGCAGATGGTCCCTCTCCCAAAGGGAGAGGGGAGGATCGGGCCCTCACCCCGGGCACCATCGCAGATGGTCCCTCTCCCAAAGCCCTCACCCCCGGCCCCTCTCCCAAAAGGGGAGAGGGGAGAGTCCCGGCCCGCAGCGAGGCCGTCACCCTGCTGGCGACGTTGCAGCGGGAGGCGCGACTGATCGACTTCGTCCAGGAGCCGCTGGAGGGCTATAGCGACGCCCAGATCGGCGCCGCCGCCCGCGATGTCCACCGCGAGTGCGGCAAAGTCCTGCAGCGGCTCTTCGCGCTGCGGCCGATCGTCGCGGCGGCCGAGGACGCGGCGATCGAGGTGCCGGCGGGCTTCGACGGCGGCCGCTATCGCCTCACCGGCAACGTCAGCGGCCAGCCCCCGTTCCACGGCCGCCTGGTCCACCATGGCTGGGAGGCCGAGAAGTGCCAATTGCCCGAATGGTCGGGCACACCCGCCGCCGCCCGCGTCATCGCCCCCGTCGAAGTCGAATTATGACTGCCCAATATATTCTTGGCATCGATCTGGGCACCACCAACAGCGTGCTCTGCTACACGCCGCTGGAGGCGGCGGAGCCGCGGATCGAGGTGCTGCCCATTCCGCAACTCGTCGCGGCGGGCACTGTCGAGGCGCGGACCATGCTGCCGTCGTTCATCTACCTGGCCAGCCGGCACGAGACGGGCGGCGGGGCGCTGGATTTGCCTTGGGCCCAGGGGCGCGACTTCGCCGTCGGCGAGTTCGCCCGCCGGCACGGCGCCGAGGTGCCCGAGCGGACCGTGGGGGCCGCCAAGTCGTGGCTGGCCCACAGCCGCGTGGACCGCCACCAGGCGCTGTTGCCCTGGGGGGCGGGCGGCGAGACGCCGAAGATTTCGCCCGTCACCGCCTCGCGGCGCTACCTGGAACACCTCGTGGCCGCCTGGGAAGCGGCCTTTCCCCAGGCCCCCGCGGCCGGGCAGATCGTCGTGCTCACCGTGCCGGCCTCGTTCGACGCCAGCGCGCGGGAGCTCACCCGCGAGGCCGCCCTGGCCGCCGGACTGCCCCAGGACCTCGTCCTCCTGGAGGAGCCGCAGGCGGCCGTCTATGCCTGGCTGGCCGACCGCGGCCAGCGCTGGCGGCAGAGCCTCACCGTCGGCGATACCCTGCTGGTCTGCGATGTCGGCGGCGGCACCACCGACCTGACGCTGGTCGGCGTGGCCGAAGAGCAGGGCGAACTGGTCCTGCAACGGCTGGCCGTGGGCAACCACCTGCTGGTCGGCGGCGACAACATGGACCTGGCCCTGGCCCATTTCGTCGCCGGACGCTTCGCCGAAAAGGGCGTGAAGCTCGACCCCTGGCAATCGGTCGCCCTCTGGCATTCCTGCCGGGCGGCCAAGGAGGCCCTTTTGGCCGGCGATGCGGGCGTGGAGAAATACCCGATCGCGGTCCTCGGCCGCGGCAGCCGGGTGATCGGCGGCACAGTCTCCATCGAGGTCGATCGCCCCAGCGTCGGCCGCTTGTTGCTGGAGGGATTTTTCCCGCGGTGCCAGGTGAGCGATCGTCCGGCGCGGCCCACGGTGGCCGGTTTCCGCGAGTTGGGGCTGCCCTACGAGGCCGACACGGCGATCACCCGCCACCTGGCCGCCTTCCTCCAGGCGCACGGCCGGGCGGCGGGCGCGCCGGTGCGACCCACCCGCGTGCTCTTCAACGGCGGCGTCTTCAAGGGCGAGGCCCTCCGCGGGCGGCTCTTGGAGGTGCTGGGCCAGTGGTTTGACCCCCAGCCGCCCAAGCTGCTGGAAGGCCGGCACGACCTGGACCATGCCGTCGCCCGCGGCGCCGCCTATTACGGCTGGGCGAAGCACGCCGGCGGCGTGCGGATTCGCGGCGGCGTGGGCCGGGCCTATTACGTCGGCATCGAGACCGCCGGACTGGCCGTCCCCGGCGCGCCGCGGCCGTTGCGGGCCCTGTGCGTCGTGCCCCTGGGCATGGAAGAAGGCGAAGAGGCCGACGTGCCCTCCGACGAGATCGGCCTGGTGGTGGGCCAGCCGGGGCAGTTTCGCTTCTTCAGCTCCTCGGTCCGCAAGGAGGACCGGCCCGGCGACGTGCTGGAAACCTGGACGGCCGACGAGCTGGAAGAGACCGACTCGCTGGAGACGACCTTGCCGGCGGTCGAGGGGAGCGAGGACGCCTACGTGCCCGTGCGGTTCCAGTCGCGGATCACCGAGTTGGGCGTCTTGGAGCTATGGTGCGTGGGCACGAAGCATCCCGGGCGTTGGAAGCTGGAGTTCAGCGTGCGGGAAGCGGGGGGAGGGGAAGCAACGGGGTGATCTGGCGTTTCGCGCAATAAAAAAGCCGCGGGGACCAACCCCGCGGCTCGCCTCGATTCTCCACTCCCTGATCCCTACTGCTGCTGGTCCTGGGGCCGCGGCGCCCGGTGCGGCATGGGGGCGTCGGCCGCCGGTTTCAGGGCAACGTCATTCCCTTCGGGAGTAAAGGGGCCGGGATCGTCGGCCAGCGCGGCATTGCGACCCAGACGAGAACTGCCGTTGGCATTGCCATTGCGCGGATCGCCGTTATAGCGGCCGTTATAGCTTCTGGCCATCGGAGCCGGACTGTTGGCCGCGCGATCGTTGGCATAGCCGTTGCCGTTGTAGCCGTTGTAGCTTCGGTATCCTGCGGTCGGAGCGTTGCTTCCGCGCTGGTAGGCATAGCCGTTGTTCTGATAGGGGCCGTTAGCGTAGCCGTTGTTGCAATGGCTGCATCCGCCGCCGTTCCAATTGCTGCTGGGTTCGTAGTACGAGGGGCCCCAGCCGTCGTTGGGTCCGCCGCAGCATCGCTCGCCGCAGCAGCCGTCGCCGCCGCAGCAGCCGTCGCCGTGGAAGATGCTGAAGATCCATCGCAGGGGATGGAAGCAACAGTGGCAGCACGGATCGGCACAGGGATCGCAGCAGTCGCCGCAGGGACCGTTGCAGGAACCACAGCACCCACAGCCGCACTGGCCACAGGGACCGCCGCAACACTCGCTACGGCAGCAGGGCTCGCAGCAGCCGCCGGCGAGTCGATCCCGGATCGGGTGACAACCGGGCGGGCAGCCGGGTGGGCAGCAGTCCGGCCCGCAGTCGCCATCGCAGGAGCCGCAGCACGGGCCGCCGCAGCAGCCACAATTGTCGCACGGACACAACAGCCCGTGGCAGCCAGCCACCGCCAGCAGCAGGGCACAACCCAGAGTAAGAAGAACTGCCTTGCGTGTCATTTCTGCCTCCTTAATCAGCGCAACCAAAGACCGATGGGGCAGCCGATCGAGACAGCCCCCCTGTCGCCCGCCCACCCCAAGAAAGGATGGGATGCGGACGTGCATAAGTCGTTATCGTCCGAATAACCGTCAGAATCGAGAAAATCGTTAGTGCTTCCTTTTCCGGGAGGGTTTTCCCAGCTTACCGAGAGCACCATTTCTGATCCCTGGTCCCCGGCCGCCGGCCCCTGGCCCCTGCGTTCCGGGCTGGCGGGGTCGGGCAAACCGCTTATAATGGCAGGTAGAGATTGCTTTTCCGGCGCCAGGGTGCGAAAAATTCCTGCGGCCGGCAGCATCAACTGGGGGACTTGAGGTGTCGCACCGGCTTTCGACCATTGATGCCGCTATCGAGGCCATCGGCCGCGGCGAGATCGTCATTGTCATGGACGCGGAGGACCGCGAAAACGAGGGCGATTTCATCTGCGCCGCCGAAAAGGTCACGCCGGAAATCGTCAATTTCATGATTACCCACGGCCGCGGCCAGCTCTGCATGCCGTTGCTGCCGGATGTCTGCCAACGGCTCGATCTGCCTCTGATGGTCGATGAAAATACCACCCCTCTGGGGACTAACTTCACCGTGCCGGTGGACCATTGCAGTTGCCGCACGGGGATCACGGCGCAGGAGCGGGCCGCCACGATCCTGGCGATCGTCGATCCATCGAGCAAGGCGAGTGATTTCGTTCGCCCCGGGCACCTCTTCCCCTTGGTGGCCAAAGAGGGCGGCGTGCTGCGGCGGGCCGGCCATACGGAGGCGGCTGTCGATCTGACGCGGCTGGCCGAGCTCTCTCCTGCCGGCGTGCTCTGCGAAATCCTCGCCCCCAACGGCGACCGTGCCCACCGCGAGGAGCTCTATGCCCTGGCCAAACAGCACGGGCTGCAAATCATCAGCACTGAGGAACTGATCCGCTATCGCCGCCGCAGCGAAAAACTGGTCTATCGGCTGGCGGAAGCCAACCTGCCCACGCGCTTCGGCCCGGGGCGGATCGTGGGCTTCGGCGTCCGCTATGAAGAGCAGCAGCCCATCGCCATCCTTGTGGGCAATCCGGAGAAGGTGGCCGAGCCGCTGGTGCGCCTGCACTCGGCCTGTTTCACCGGCGACCTGCTGGCCTCGCTCCGCTGCGATTGCGGCGACCAGTTGCGGATCGCCATGGAGATGATCGGCCAGGAGGGGGCGGGCGTGCTGGTCTACCTGCCCCAGGAAGGCCGCGGCATCGGCCTGATCGAAAAAATCAAGGCCTACCACCTCCAGGACCAGGGCCTCGATACGGTCGAGGCCAACCTGGCCTTGGGCCACCAGGTCGACAGCCGCGATTACGGGGTGGGCATCCAGATCCTCAAGGACCTGGGGCTGTCGAAGGTCCGCCTGCTGACGAACAACCCGAAGAAGACCGACGCCTTCATTTACGGCGGTTTCGACCTGGAAGTGGTGGACCAGGTGCCGATCGTGGGTCCGATCCACGAGCACAACATGAAGTACCTCGCCACGAAGCGCGACAAGCTGGGCCACAAGCTGCCGTAGCACTCTCCCGGCGGGAGACGGGCGGGCAGGTGACGCGGGGTGGCCGGGCGGCAACTCACGGTGAGGTGGGAGTTAGAAGTTAGGAGTTAGAAGTTAGGAGTTAGGAGTTAGAAGTTAGGAGTTAGAAAGTGGAAGGCGGAGCAGTGGAGCCGGGGTGCTGAATGCTTCTAACTCCTAACTCCTAACTTCTTCCCCGGAGCAACCATGGACTTTCTCGAACTCGCCGACAAGTCGATCCTGATCTTCGGAGTGGCCAACCGCAAGAGCGTGGCCTGGCACATCGGCCGCGTGTTGGCCGAGGCGGGCGCCAAGTGCGTCTACGTCGTGCAAAACGAAGAGGTCCGCAACAACGTGAGCAAACTGCTCCCCGCGGCGGAAATCCTCCTCTGCGACGTCGAGCACGCGGAGCAGATCGCCGCGCTGCACGACCGCCTGGCCGCGGACGGACACAAGTTCCACGGCCTGGTCCACTCGATCGCCTTTGCCGACTATTCCACGGGCCCAAAACCCTTCGAGGAAACGCCCAAGACGGCCTTTTTGCGGGCGGTCGACGTCTCGTGCTTCTCGCTGATCGCCCTGTGCCACGCCTTGAAGGACCTCCTCGACACCGACGCCTCGGTCGTCACCCTCTCGATCTCGACCACGCAAATGGCCAGCGAGAGTTACGGCTACATGGCCCCGATCAAGGCAGCCCTGGACAGCTCGCTGGCCATGCTGGCCAAGTCGTTCAGCCGCTTCTCGCGCGTGCGGTTCAACGCCGTCGCTCCGGGGCTTTTGAAGACCTCGGCCTCGGCGGGCATTCCCGGCTACATCGAGGCCTATCTTTACGCCCAACAGGTCATTCCGCGCAAGGAGCCGGTGCGTACCGAAGAGGCGGCCCACGTGGCCGCCTTCCTGCTGAGCCCCCGCTCCAGCGGCGTCAATGCCCAACGGATCGTCGTCGATGCCGGCATGTCGATCAACTACTTCGACCGGCAGTTGATGCGCCGCGCGCTGGGCGAGCCATGAGATCTCCCTCTCCCGACCAACCTTCGGTCGGTGCCCGGAGAGGGTTGGGGTGAGGGCGATTTGTGGGTAGCCCTCTCGCGTATCATTCTTCGCGTGCCACGGCTGTGTCAGCCGTGCTGAATTGAGACGACCGGGGTAATCAGGGCACGGCTGACACAGCCGTGGCACGCGTTCTCGCCCCTATTCGATGGGAAGGACGAAATCGTGCGTGGAGTCCTGCCGCGGCAAGTCGACCTTCACCTGGATCGGTGGAAAGAGGACGCTGCCCAACGGATTGGGGCGGCGGATGTTCTTGTCGAGGACGCCATCGAAACCAACGATGGTAGCCACCAGGGATCCCCCGATCGTGCCCAGTCCGGGCGGCGTCTTATAGGCGCCGTCGACGATCGGAGCGCGCCCCACCGGCACATCCTTGTCGTTGTCCACGTCGGGCCTGAAGACGATGTAGCCGCGGGGCACCGGTGCACCTTGGTAGGTGACTTTGCCGGAAAGGTCGTAGCGAGGCGGGGGCTTTGGGCTGCAGCCCGCCAACATGCACAGCACGGCCGCAAGCGGCACGGCGCCGCCGGCACAGCGGCCCAAGCTCCCCCCCTTGAAACGCGTCATCCTGCTTTCTTCCTTGTCTACCGGCCGCCGCGGTCGGCCCCTTGAAGTGCGGCCAGCGCCGGGCCGTCAAAAACTGTCTGGCGCCACCGGCGGCATCGTTATCACGCACGCCGGCGCCGCCGGCCCAGAACCGTTCGACGCGGGCGCCTTAAGATCCCGCGACGACAGGAGGGCGAACACCAGCCAGGAAACGTTGTAACTGACCGATCGCACGGAGCCGTCGCACATGGCGAAATTGGAGCCGCTCGGGTGCGACGAACCGAACCTGGCGTAGTAGTTTGCGTCGTTGCCCGTATCCGCCATGAGGCCTTCCTTTGGCATGTGGTAGTCGGGCATCGGGGACAACGGACCGCCGTTGGCGACATTGTAGCCCCAACGGTTGATGTCGGCATCCCAGCCGCTGACCCAGCCGGAGTCGTCGTCGCACCGGCCGGTCCAAAGGAGGTCGCGGTTCAGACATTTCTCGCCCAAGAGCAGGGTGACGGCCTGGCCCCTGCGGATGGTGGCCGGCGTCACGGTCCGAAACGGCGCAGAGGCGTGTTGATGGGTAATTGGGGCGTCGCCGCCGTCGCCATACGAGCCCCAGCCACCCCCATCGGAATTGGTGCATGCCGGATCGTACGTGTTGTCGGTCCCGGCATTCGCCGCGTAGTCCGACATGGCGGTCGGCCACATGCCGCTATAGGGGACGATGATCCTGATGGGCCCGCGCGACGGGCAGGAGAACATCGCCACCCCCGTCCCCGCGCGTACATTGTCGGCGGTCAGAGTGCCGCTCCCCGTATTGAGTTTCCAGAGGTTTTTCTGCTCGATCCAGGGCAGGATCTGATACATCCAACCCATACTCTGATGTGGCGATACTTCCGGAGTGCCGGTCGAATCAAAACTCGCGCCGGCCCACCCCCCTTCCGTTCCGCCGTCAGGAAAGTAACCACAGGCCGTCGCGTGCGACTGGCAGGCCACGGCCATCTGCTTCAGATTGTTGCTGCACACCACCTGGCGGCCCGATTCCCGCGCGCTCTGCACGGCCGGCAGCAACAGCCCCACGAGGATGCCGATGATCGTGATCACCACCAGCAACTCGATAAGCGTGAATCCGCACCGGGTGCCACGCCGGGTGCCACTGCTGGCTTGCCCAGCAGTGTCGGCCCTCCGCCACCCGTTGCACTGCTGGACAAGCCAGCAGTGGCACACGCCGCGCCCGTGCCTCGATTGGGCAAACCTTGAAGCGTTCATGGCGACCCTCCCCCCTGTTTTCCGCTGCCCCGCGGCGGCCCCTGAATCAACCCCGCCTCGATCAAGCCTAGCGGAAATGCCCGCAAAAGGCAAGGGGATGCCCGCTCTGCGTCCTTAGCGGACCGCAGCCGCGGCGCGGGCTGGGCGCATGGCACGGTCACTCCACGGGCAGCACGAAATCGTGCGTGGCGGCTTGCCGCGGCAAGTCGATCTTCACGTGGATGCTGCGAAATAGAGGCTGGCCGAGGGCGGCGATCTTCTCCCGGCCGCTCTCATGCGTGCCGGCCGTTTTCTCGTGAGGCCTGATGCCATCGAAACCATCGATGATGGCGATGTGGGGACCACCGATGGTGCCCTTCCCCGGGGCCGTCTGGTACCTGCCGTCCTGGATGACCGCCCGTGTGCCTGGACCATTGTTTCCCAGGGCGTAGTCGGGGGCGAAAAGGATGATGCCGCGGGGCAACGGCGCGCCCTGGTACGTCACCCGGCCGGAAAGGTCAAACCGGGGTGGTTCTTTGGGGCCGCCGCAACCCGCCCACAGCGTCATCGCCGCGGCAAGCAGGCACATGGGCGCCATAAATCGCCTGTCACTCTTGGTCTTGGTACACCCCATGGCGCGTGGCCTCCCGCGTCCCCGCCGTTTTCCTGAACCCTTTTTCGAAGTCAAGCGAAGAGAGAAGAAGCTGGGCAATCAAAAACTCTCGGGAGGGAGCGGCGGAAGCTTGGGCTGCGTGGTCAACCTGATATCTCGGGAACAAATGAAAAAGAACACATTCGGATTGATGTTATAGCTTATCGAGCGCACCGAACCATCGCACATGGCGAAGTTGGAACCGACCGGGTGCGAGGAACCAAAGGAGTCGTAATACTCGACCTCAATGGCGGTACCACCCTGAAAAATGCCCGCCCCGAGCGCCTCCTTGTACGCGTGGTAGTCGGGCATGGGGGGGCAATAGCCCCAGCGAATCGTATCGGGATCCCAACCGGAGGTATAGCCGCAGTCGTCGTCGCCTCGCGCATCATAGAGGTCGTCGGCGTTCAGGCATTTCTCGCCCAGGAGCACGATAACGGAACTCCCGCCGTAAAGGGCGCCCGAACTCACCGGCGCGTTGGGAATGTCCTGGCGCGTGATTGGTGCATCCTGGCCGTTGCCGCTACCATACCCCGAATCGTTGCCCCCGGTCGTCCCCCCGTTGCCCGCATAGTCCGACTCGGCGCGATAGCCATAGTCGGTGCCCGAGTAGACGACATCAATGACCCTGGCGCGTGCGCCGCGGGAAGGACACATGTAGTTGGGCACCATCGTCGCCGCGACAAAGTGGTCGCAGTCGTAGGTCTGCCCCATGACAAGTTGCGAGGTCTTTGTCTTCCAGAGGTTGGTTTGCTCGATGAAGGGCAGGATCTGGAACATCCAACCGACCCCCTGACTGTTTTGTTTGAGCCCGCCTGTCGTGGGCACGCCGTTTGTGTCCCGGGTGATGCCACCGGAGCCCGAGGAAAGGGCCCCGATCGGCCACCCCCCCCCCGTACCGGCGTCGGGAAAATATCCGAAGGTCGTCAAGTGCGACTGACAGGCCATGGCCATCTGCTTCAGGTTGTTGCTGCACACCGTCTGCCGGCCCGCTTCCCGCGCGCTCTGCACGGCCGGCAGCAACAGCCCCACGAGGATGCCGATGATCGTGATCACCACCAGCAACTCGATGAGCGTGAATCCGCACCGGGTATCACGACCGTCCTTCGCACGGTGGCCGATCTGCCCAGCGTTGCCGGCCTTCCGCCACTCGTCGCACTGCTGGACAAGCCAGCAGTGGCACCCGACGCGTCTTTGCCTCGAATGGGCGAGCCTTGAAGCGTTCATGATGACCCTCCCCCCTGTTTTCCGCTGCCCCGCGGCGGCCCCTGACTCAAACCACCCTCGATCAAGCCTAGCAGAAATGCCCGCAAAAGACAAGGGGATGCCCGCTCTGCGTGCTTTGCGGATCGCCGCCGCGTCGCCGGCGGGGCTTGAGGGGCCAGACATTCCCGTCTGGCTGGAAAAGACAGGCAAGAATGCCCGTCCTCCCCAGCGGCATGGATCAACCTACTCCGTTGCGTCGCCTTTCTGCTCGGCCTCGGGGACATCGAAATCGTGCGTGGAGTCTTGCTTGGGCAAGTTGACGCTCACATTGCAGGGGGGAAACAGGGGTGGGGGAGGCGGTTTGCGGTCCGGTCGGCCCTTCTGCGAAAAGTCGGGGACCAAGCTGGTGATGGTGACCAGGTGGGGGCCGCCCGTCGGGCCCCGGCCCGGCAGTGTCTTGTACGTGCCGTCGACGATGGCGACTGCCACGATCGGCCCGTCATTTCCCTTGGACTTGTCGGGCGCGAAGAAGATCGCGCCCTTGGGCACCGCCGCGCCACGGTAGCTTACCTTGCCGGAAAGGCTGTAGCGGGGCGGTTCCTTGGGGCCGCGGCAACCCGCCGAGAGCAGCAACGCCGCGGCCACGGGCACAACACCAATCGCAAGGCGTCCCGCGGGGGTAATCTTCATGCGTCTCATCCTGGTTTTACTTGTAGGGTGGGTCGAGCGAAGCGAGCCCCACCGGTACTACGCGTATGGCAGATGGTGGGACTTCGCTCCGCTCGTCCCACCCTACCGTTGGCAATCTTCCGCCACAGCAAGGAAGGAAGCATACCGAGCCGCTAGAAACCCGCAGCACCGACAGCCTGCAGGGAAACCGTTTGCAGAGCCGGATCGACGCTCTTGGCATTGGGGTTGCGCGAGCACAAGTATGCGAACACCAGCGGGTCGATGCCATAGTTGATCGATCGCAGAGAACCATCGCACATGGCAAAGTTGCTGCTGCCCACGTGCGCAGAGCCGAAGGTCCAGTAATACAAACACTCTTGGGTCTGCGAAACGACGGTTTTTCCTCCGAGGTAGTTTCCTTCCCCATAAATCGCGTAATCGGGCGATGGCGGAGTCTTGAACCCACACGGGGTGTTGTACAAGCCCCAGCGGTTGATGTCACAGTCCCAACCGCTTTCCCAGCCGTCGTCCTCATCGGCCTCTTGGATATAATACTGGTCGGTGTTGAGGCACTTCTCACCGAGCAGCACGGTGGATGTGGTGCCCTTGAGGATGAGGCCCGGCGTGACCACGTAATTTTGGTTCATCTGGGTGAACGGTCCATCCTCGCCATTATCCGGGGTCAGAAAATCGCCGCCGGTCCCATAGATCGTCCCCCCATTGCCCGCGTAGTCGGACATGGCGCGCATTGCGTTATACTTCGTGTCGTGGATCACCTGGGGTCGCCTGCGGCTGGCGCAGAAGAAAAACGGCACCGCCACCGCCCCCCGTAGTTGACAATCTGTCATTTGATCTGTACTCTGCCTCTGCCAGAGCGCGGTCAGACCGAGGTAGGGCAGGATCTGGTAGGTCCAACCGAGCTGCTGCTTCAGGCCGATGGCCGGGTTGCCGTTAATATCGAACGTGGCGTACCCACCGCCCCAATAACCGCAGCAAGGCAGGTAGCCATAGGACGCGAGGTGATTCTGCGAGGCCGTGGACATCTGTTTGAGGTTGTTCATGCAGTCGGTCCGCCGGCCCGCCTCCCGCGCGGACTGTACCGCGGGCATCAAGATGCCGATGAGGATGCCAATGATCGTGATCACCACCAGCAATTCGATGAGCGTGAAGCCGCGCCCCGATCGAGCAAGCCTTGCGTCTTTCATGATGACCCCCACTCTGTCTTTCTGATGCCCCTTCGCCCGGTTCCTCACCCCTCCCTCGGTCAAGGGTATCAAAGTTGCCCGGCAAAGTCAAGAGAATGCCCAACGCAAAGGAGTTAGAAGTCAGGAGTTAGGAGTTAGAATCGCGGAGGGGGGGTGTTCAGTCCTTCTCGCTCTTAACTCCTAATTTCCAACTCCGTTTGCCGGGCCTTGCTGCCATTCGAGCCCCAACATGACCACGTTGATCCCCGAGCCGATCCCCATCATCGCCACGCGGTCGCCGGCGCGGAGGTGGCCGCGCTCGATGCCCAGCGCCGCCGTGATCGGCAGGGCGACCGAGCCGGTGTTGCCGAGGGTTTCAAAGGTGGTGAAGTCGGCGGCCGGGTCCAGCCCCAGGGTCTCCAGCATGAGCTTGCGATGGGCGCGGCCCACCTGGTGGCAGAAGGTCTTGTCCAGTTGGCCGGCCTGCCAGCCCAGGGCGTCGAGAAACTCGGCAAAGGTTTCCCGCGCGGCGGCGACGCCCTCGCGCAAGAGGGTCTCCGAATCGGTCCACATCAAGAGAGGGGCTGGGGACTGGGGGCTGGGGGCTGGGGGCTGGGGGCCAGGGGCCAGGGGCCAGGGGCCAGGGGCCGTGTACCCTACAGAGTCCGTACGGCCGCCCTGGCAAAGCTCGAAGTGGTCGGTCCGTGCGCGGACCGCCCCGCCCAGCAGCCGATTGCCTCGGCGGCTCAACTCCCGGTCGACCAGCACCAGCGCGGCGCTGCCGGAGCCGATGGTCAGGGAGGCGAAGGCGGGCTTGATGTCCTGGCGCGAGAGCGTGCGGTCGGCGTTGAGCTCGGCGATGGTGGCCTCGACCAGTCCGCGGCTGCTCTCCGTGCCTACGACCACCCCGGCGCGGATCTGCCCCAATTCGATCATGTTGGCCACCTGGAGGGCGCCGTTGAGGAGTCCCAGGCAGGCGTTGGACACGTCGTAGACGGCACACTCCTGCGGCAGGCCGAGGCGGTGATGGACGCCACAGGCCGTGGCCGGCTCGAGGAAATCGCGGCAGACGGAGCCGTGCACCAGCGCGCCGACCTGCCGCCGGTCGATGCCGGCGGCCTCGAGCGCCTTCTCGGCGGTTTCCGCGCTTTTGGTGCTGGGCAGCGTGTCGGGGGGCCAAAAACGCCGCTGGGAAATGCCCGACATCAACTCCAGCCGCCCTTCCGGCAGCCGCAAACGCCGGTACAAGGGCGCCAGCCGGGCCTCGATCTGGGCCGAAGTCACCACCTCGTCCGGCAGCGTATAGGCGAGCGATTCCAGGCAGACCTTTTCGTAGTGGTATTGCATGGGCTGGGAAGAACCACCTTAATCGGTCGCGGGCGATTGGTAAAGTGCCCCGCGCGGGGTCCCGCGCGGGGAAGGCCCCGTGCCGGGCCTACGGCTCGCCCGAGGCGGCCAATGCCCCTTCCCGCCGCCAACTGGCGGCCAGTCGCCGCATCCCCTCGGCCATCGAGATGCGCGTATGGTAGCCGAAGTCCTCGCGGGCGCGACGGAGGTCGAAGTAGTGGCAGCGGGCCATTTGCGCAGCCAGGAAGCGGGTCATGGGCGGCTCGGCCCAAGGGCGAAATATCCGGTAAAACACCTCCAGCGACGCCCCCAGCAGCCAGCCCGTCCGCAACGACATCGACTTGCGGATCGGCGGCAGGCCGGCCAAGGCCAGCAGGGAGTCGACCCATTGCCAGCAGTTGACCGGCTCGCCCTGGCTGATGAAGTAGGCGCGGCCGGCGGCGGGGGAGCCGGGCGTGAGGGCCGCGGCCGCCAGGAGGTGGGCCTCGGCCGCGTTCTCCACGTACACCGTGTCGATGAGGTTGCGGCCGTCGCCGATGCGGCGCAACCGGCCGGCCGCCGCGCGGGCCAGCAGCCGCGGCACCAGGTGCCGGTCGCGGGGGCCCCAGATCAAGTGCGGCCGCAGCGCGCAGGTCAGCAACCCCCGCGGCTCGTTGGCGGCCAGCACCTCCTGCTCGGCCAGGGCCTTGCTCCGCGCATAGCCGGAAAGCCAGCGGGCGGCATAGGGGGCCGATTCGTCCACGCCCCGTTGATCGTGGCCGTCGAAGGTGACGCTGGGACTGCTGGTGAAGACCAGCCGGCCGACGCCGTGCGTGCGGCAGCCCTCGACCACGTGCCGCGTGCCCACGGTGTTGACCTGGTAGTAGCGTTTCCAGGGGCCGCCAATCCCGGTCACTCCGCCGGCGTGAAAGACGGCGTCCATGCCGCGGCAGGCCGCCACCGTGGCCGCGCGGTCACACAGGTCGGCCTGCACCGTCTCGACGCCCAAGGCGTCCAACGGCGGGTAGCGCCGCCGGCACAAGGCCCGCACCGCGTGGCCGCCGGCCCGCAGTTGCTCGACGATATAGAGGCCGAGGAATCCCCCGGCGCCGGTGACCAGTGCATTCACGGCGGCAACCATCCGTCCGCGGGTTTACTATTGCTGGTCCGGCGGGAGGTTGTCCAGAGGGGCGACCGGATCATTGGGGCCGATGGGCGCGTTGGGGTCGCGGGGTTTCTCGGCCGCCTTCCCCGTCGCCGCGCCCTCCGCCTTGGCAGTGGAGTCCGCGGCGGGCTTCGCGGCGGGGGCCGATTTCGCGGCCGGGCGGCGCTTCGGGGTCGCCGCCACGCGCTTCTTCGGCTCGGCGCCCTTGCCCGCGTCCGTCTTGGCGCCCTTGCCCGCGTCTGTCTTGGCGACCTTGTCCGAGGACGCCGCGCCATGGGCGTCGGCCTTGGCCGGCTTATCGACGATGGCGTCGGCGGGTTTGGACTCTTGCGGCTTCGAGGCCGTGGCGGTCGCGTCCGCCGGCGCCGCAGGCTTGCCGGATTTCAGGTAGGAGATCGTGATCAAGACGATGCAGAGCAGAAACGCGCCGCCGATCACGGCGGCCATGATCCGCGTCATTTTTTTGTACTGTTCCTTGCTCATGCCGCCGACGCGGCTGCTCTTCCGTCCGGTCACCTTCACCGGCGTCGTGTCGATGGCAAACTTGTCGAAGTTGATTGCCTTCTCCGGCACCGGAATGCCGCCGGCCAACTCCTCGGGGAATAATTCGTCGACCGCCGAGGCCTTGGCGGGGGCGGCCTGCCGAGGCTGCTTGGGCTGGCCGGCGGGAACCACGATCGGCCGGGCGGCGCGGACCGCGCCCCCTTGGCCGCCGGGCGCCTTCTTCCCCGCATTGGCCGCTGGCGCCGCCTGCGGGGTCTTCCGCGCCACCGGCAAGGCGTGGCCGTTCTTCCGCGCCGGGGAAGCCGGGGAATGGGCCGCCGGCGTCCCGCCGGGCGCCTGCCCAGGGGGAAACAGGCCCTTCACGCGGGCGGCCGGAAACCACGGCCCACTGGCCCCCTGCCGCATGGCATCGCTGGGCAGCAGGCGCCCGTTGGCCACCATCGTCTTGATCTGTTGGCTCGACAGCGGGCCGATTTCCGCGCCCGCAATCTGGCAGAACCATTGCGCCGCCATGACTGGCCCCTCCTCCTATGGAATCGTCATCGCTGTTCCGTCGCCGGCGCCAGAGACCGGTGCGATGGTTGGCTTGCCCAACCGTGTCTCCGCACTGCTGGACAAGCCAGCAGTGGCACCGTGGCACCTGCGTGTTCCGTTCCTCTTCTTCTAATTTAACGCCGCCGGCCGGAAAATGCTAGGGGTACCACAGCACTATTCCGGGGGGAGCGTGCTCACTCTTGCAGCTTGAACTCGAAGTCGTCGCCCCCCAAATCGGTGCCTTCCGCGCCCGGCGACGGCTTCGCCGCCGCGGGCTGAAGGGTGGCCGGGCCGGCTGGCTGGGTGCCGGGCTTCGCCTCGCCCGTGCTGTGACGCTTGAGGAAGCCGCTCCAACACATCAGGCCCTTGGCGTCCTTGTAGTAAAGCACGTTGACCAACTCCCAGCCCTCCTGCCCCAGCGTGTTAAAGTCGTTCAGGAGGTAGCCTTCGGTCTTTCGGGTCAAGAGACAGTATTCCCATTTCTGTTGAGTCGCAATGGCTTCGGCGGTCAGCATGGCAGACGAGCCTCCTTTTTGATGGAAAAGGGGAGGGTGAAAAGGGTTTTGTCACGTCCGACGACACAATTGTTACTGTACTCGCCCGGCCCACCGCGTCAAGTGTCCACTAGGCCGTTCGGGGGGAGGCCACCGGCCGCATTCGGTGCCACGGCTGACACGGCCGTGGCACGCGATTCGATCCAACCACCCCCCTCCTCTTCATGCCTTCGCGCCTTTGCGTCTTGGCGCCTTTGCGTGATATCCTCTTTGTATCGTCAGGGCTGCTTCCCGATCTTCCCCGCAGCCCAGACGGCCATCTTCTCCCGAAATATCTTCGCGTTGTGACGGATGTCCACGGGAAAGGCCGGATGCACGAGGAAATCGTCGATTGTCGCAGTCAAGGGATGCTCGCGGCCCAGGCGACGGACCTCTTCGAGCCAGGCCTGCCGGGCGTGCCGGCCGGCGGGCATCCGCCCCGGCTGCGGCTCCAAGATCATCACCGGCCGCTGCCGCGGCGGCGGACCCACGCCCACCAGGGCAGCCCGCCGCACGTCGGCGTGCTGCCGGAAGATCGCCTCGCAGGGAATGGGGTACATCGGCCCGGCGGCCGTGAGCACCCGATGGGCCACCCGGCCACAAAACCAGAATCGCCCCTGCCGATCCAGGTAGCCCGCATCGCCCATGCGATGCCAAACCAGGGGCCCGGCGCCGATCTTTCCGAGGCGATTGGCTTCCGGCCGGGTGACATACTCGCGGGTGACGACCGGTCCGTGGACGATCAATTCGCCGATCTCGCCCGCGGGAAGTTCTTGGGCTTGATCCAGCGCCGCGATCGGGCCGTCGACGATGCGGATCACTTTCCAATCGATGCCGGGAAAGCGGCGTCCCACGCAGACGCCGGCGCCGCGGGCGGTCTCGTCGGCCGTTTCGGCCAGGACTTCCGTGGCAGAGATCGAGGCCACCGGCAGGGCCTCGGTGGCGCCATAGGGCGTGTGGATGTCGCCTTGGGGGTGGATGCTCTGCTTCATGCGCTGGAGGACTTCGGCCGGCACCGGCGCGCCGGCCGAGAAGACGCGGCGGACGCTCTCCAGGCGGACGCCGCGCTGCTGGCACCAGCGGCCGACGCGGTCCCAGATTGCCGGCGAGCCGAAGGCCTGGGCTACCTGCCAATCGTCGATGGCCTCGACGATCTTGGCCGGGTCCACGGCGGCCGGCCGCGAGGCATCCATGTCGGGGATGACGGCCGTCGAGCCCAACGCACAGTTGAACAGCCCGAAGAGCGGGAAGCAGGCCAGATCGACTTCGCCGGGCTGCATGCCGTAGAAATCGCGGAGTTGCTCGACCTGGGCGTCGAAATTCCCATGGCGATAGAGCACGCCCTTGGCCGGCCCGGTGCTGCCGGTGGTGAAGATGATGGCCGCCGGGTCGTCGTAACGCGGCCAAATACGGCGCCTTGTCCGCTCATGAGGGAACGATAGCGATCCATCTCGCCGAGGTAGGCGACAATATCGTCATGACATGGACGGAGCGGGGCGGCCCGCCAGTCGCCGGGCCGCCAATAACCGAAGGCTTCGGCGGCCTGTTGTCGCGCCTGGCGGTCGCGAGCCAGCTCGGCGGCGAGATCGCGCGTGAATGGGAGCCGCAGGGGCTTACGATCCGCCTGACCGCGGCCATGAGCCGGCTCTCCGGCTAGATAAGCGGGCGCTGCGCCGCCCGGCCGCGCCCTTGGAATGGTCGGCTCCAGCGCGGCGGGCAGCGCGATGAAAAATCAACCGAATTGAACGCCCTATCGGGCTGACGGAACCATTCTCCGCCGGCGTCCGTTCTTTGCAGGCGAGGAAGCGCCAACCGCGGCGGGTTCTCGCCTTTTTCTGCAGGCGATCGGTTCGGGGCGGCGCGCCTGTTTGCTGCGGCGACGGGAGCTTCGGCCGCCGAGGGAACCGAGCGGTCTTCCGATCCCAGGTGACGATTTGGGCAATGACGAAAATCCAAGCATTCACATGCGCGCGTCGAGGCGAGCGACAGCGACCGCCGTTTTGCGCTGCTCGTCGCCATGCTGATCGGGCCGGAGCGTCCGGGAGGTCTCCATGGACAAGGAAAGGCCGGTTGTCGACCGGAGCAACGAGGAGCGGGTGCGAGCGGGCGCCACCGGCCACAACGTGCGCTATGTGCTGTTCGGCAGCCTGGCGCTGGTCATCACTCTGTTCATCATCGTCTGGCTGGTCCGCCCGCAGGCGGAAATCAGACATCGGAAGCCGGAAATCAGAAACAGAAGTCGGAAGGCTTCTCTGAGCTCGGGTTTCTGGCTTCGACTTC
>JBKQVT010000083.1:0-2910 GCA_052139835.1 Thermoguttaceae bacterium | reverse complement strand
GGGCCGAAAACCAAACAGCCCAAGAAGACCAGCGGCAAACGAATTCATCATGTATCTACCGCCAGAATCCTCGCCATGCGAACATAGGTAAGACCTTTACAGGGGTGGCTCGACCCACCCTACATCCGCCCCGTGTTTGCCGCGCCCCCGCGACACAGTCGCGGGGCTTTTTCCCCTAGCCCCCAACCCCCAGTCCCCAGCCCCTGCTACTTTCCCCGCCACGGCCCGGAACCGTATAATAAATACAGAACGTGCCGTTTACGCCTTGACTACTCCCATGGAATTCTCCGAAATCGTCGCTTGGCTCCGCGAGACCGATCCGGCCCGGCTGGCGGAATTGTGGCTGCGGGCGGACCAGGCCCGGCAGCGCTTCGTCGGCGGGGAGGTCCATCTTCGCGGCCTGGTCGAATTGTCGAACCATTGTGTGCGGCTCTGCGCCTATTGCGGCCTGCGGGCGGAAAACACCGCGCTGGAGCGTTACCGCATGACCGAGGAGGAGATCCTCGCCTGCGCCCACTCGGCCGTCGGGTACGGCTACGGCACCGTTGTGCTCCAGGCCGGCGAAGACGCCGGCATTACCGGCGATTTCGTGGACCGGCTGGTCCACCGCATCAAGGCGGAAACCCCGCTGGCCGTCACCTTGAGCCTCGGCGAGCGCGACGAGGACGAGCTGGCCGCCTGGCGCCACTCCGGCGCCGACCGCTACCTGTTGCGATTTGAAACCTCCAACCGCGCGCTCTACGAGCGCGTCCATCCGCCGCGGCCAGGCTTCCCAAGCGACCGCATCGCCCTGTTGGGCACGCTGCGGCGCCTGGGCTACGAAGTCGGCAGCGGCGTGATGATCGGCATCCCCGGCCAGAGCTACGACGACCTGGCCCGCGACGTCGAACTGTTTGCCGCGCTGGAACTCGACATGATCGGCGTGGGGCCTTACCTGGTGCATCCGCGGACTCCGCTGGCCGACGGCGGCGCGTATCCGCGGCTGCCCGCGCCAGAGCAGGCCCCCGGCGGCGAGCTGATGACCTACAAGATGATCGCGCTGGCGCGACTGGCGTGTCCGCGGGCGAATATTCCCACTACCACCGCGCTGGCGACGCTGAACGCGCGGAGCGGCCGGGAACTGGGGCTGGTGCGGGGGGCCAACGTCATCATGCCGAACCTGACGCCGCCGCGGTATCGCGCCCTCTACGAGATCTATCCCAACAAGGCGTGCGTGCGGGAGACGGCCGAGGATTGCCATGTTTGCATCGATGCCCGCATCCGCAGCGTGGGCCGCGCCAAGGGCGCCGGCCGCGGCGATTCACCCGGCTATCGCGGCCGCCAACTCCCTGTCCTCCTGTAAGGTGCGGCGATGTCTACCACGATCGACAGGGCGAAGCTGAGCCAGAGCGGGCAGGACTTTATCGACGAGCCGCGGCTGCTCGGCCTGCTGGGGCAGCCGGCCTCTCCGGATCAGTTGCGGGACGTGATCGCCAAGAGCATGGCCAAGGAAGCGCTCAGCGTCGAGGAGGCGGCCGTGCTGCTGGCCGCCGACGACCCGGTGAGCGTCGAGCAGATCTTCGCCGCCGCCCGGCAGTTGAAGCGCGACGTCTACGGCAACCGCATCGTGCTCTTTGCGCCGCTGTACGTGGGCAACGAATGCACCAACGATTGCCAGTATTGCGGCTTCCGCCGTTCCAATCCCCAGAAGGTCCATCGCACGCTCTCGGAGGCCGACCTGCGGGCCCAGGTCGAGGCCCTGGAGAACCACGGCCACAAGCGGATCATCCTCGTCTTCGGCGAGCACCCGTTGTATACGGCCCACTACATGGCCGATTGCGTCCGTCAGGTCTATGCGGTCAAGGTCGGCCGCGGCGCGATCCGCCGGGTGAACCTCAACGCCGCCCCGCTGGACCACGCCGGCTACGCGGCGGTCAAGGCGGCCGGCATCGGCACCTACCAGATCTTCCAGGAGACCTATCACCACGAGACCTACCGCCGCGTCCATCCCCCCGGCACGCGGAAGGCCGATTATCTCTGGCGGCTGGACGGCGTGGCCCGCGCGATGGAGGCGCACTGCGACGACGTGGGCATCGGCGCCCTGTTCGGCCTGTACGACTGGCGGTTCGAGGTGCTGGCGCTGGTGGCGCACGCCCGGCACCTGCAAGAGCACTACCACGTCGGGCCGCACACGATCAGTTTTCCGCGGCTGCGCCCCGCCAGCGGCGTGCAATTGGACGACGCCTGGCTGGTCGGCGACGAGCAGTTCAAGCGGCTGGTGGCCGTGCTGCGGCTGGCGGTTCCTTACACGGGACTGATCCTCACCGCCCGCGAGCCCGCCGTCCTGCGCCGCGAGGTCCTGGCCTTGGGCGTATCGCAGATCGACGCCGGCAGCCGCATCGAGCTGGGCGGCTACACCGAGGCGGGCGACGCCCAGGTGATGGAGCGCGAGCAATTCCAGCTCGGCGACATCCGCAGCCTCGACACAGTGCTGGGCCAACTGCTGACCGACGGCTACATCCCCAGTTTCTGCACCGCCTGCTACCGGCTGGGCCGCACCGGCGAGCACTTCATGGAGTTCGCCATCCCCGGTTTCATCCAGAACCTCTGCACGCCCAACGCCCTGAGCACGCTGATGGAATACCTGCAGGACTACGCCTCGACCGAGACCTATGCGGCCGGGCAGCGGCTCATCGAGCAAGAGTTGGCGAAGATGCCCGAGGGGAGGCGTAAGGCCGAACTCCTCGATCGGCTCCGCAAGATCCGCGAGGACGACGTACGCGATTTGTATTTTTAAGGAGGGATTAGTTCTACTGCGCAGGATTACGGCCACTTACAGCGTACAAGGTTTTTCAGATAGATGCCCAATTGTCGCAGTTTCTTTCGCGTTCGCTTGATGTGGCATCGCCGTGCCGTCGCGTTGCGTTGTTG
>JBKQVT010000082.1:0-4334 GCA_052139835.1 Thermoguttaceae bacterium | reverse complement strand
CTTCGCGAGACCCGTTCACCCGCCGCCACCCCGTTGTGACGCGCGCCGAAGCCGAAGTGATACCATAAACCGTGAAACCGTAACAGATTAAGACCTTTACAGGGGTGGGTGGGTCGAGCGAAGCGAGCCCCACCCTGCAAAGACACGCGCAGGAGATCAAAGCGGCAGCGTTTCCACGGCAATCCCCGACGCGACGAGACCGTCGAGCCGATGCGCCGCGCCCAAGAAGAGCAAGCCGGTTTCACCGTCCTGCAAGGTGGCTTCGATGCGGCGGGCAATGAAGCGGTCGCGGCCGGCCAACACCGCGGCGGCTTCGCCGGGCGGCACCACGGCCTCGGCCCCGGCCGCCCCGGCACGCCCCCGCTGCAACTGGTACTCGCGCAACAGCAATTGCGGGTCTTCCGTGCCCATCACCACCGCCCCCTTGCCCGCCAATTCCAGCAGCAATTGGTGATTGGTGCTGCCGGCCCCGGCCAACTCGCGGACGATGTCCTCTTCCTTTCCGCAGACCGGCAAGCCGTCCTGGTAGATCCGCACCCGCGGGTAATCCAGTTGCAGGGCGTCGACGGCCTGGCCGATATCGTGCCAGAGCCGCTGGACGGCCTGCTGCCGCTGGGCCCAACCGGCCGGGCCGACGCGATCGAGGTACTGCGCCCGGACACTCCCGGCCAGCGACCCGAGGTCGGCCAGGGTGTGGATGACAGGGATCAGAACAAGGCGTTTCACTTCGCTAACAATACCCCGCGCTGCCGTGATCGGCAAGCCCGCCCGCCACTTTACGCCTCAGGAGCAGACCGCGGCGGCGTCTTGGCCGATGCCCGGTTCCAGGACCAACGGCAAGGGGCCGGGCGACGGCTTGCGGGGCGTCTCGTCCTGCAACATCCGGTACAAGGTGCGGCGGTGCAACCCCAAGGCGCGGGCCGCCGCCGCCTTGTTTCCCCGGCAGCGATGCAGCACCTCGCCGATGATGTAACGCTCGATCTCGGCGAGATTGCCCAGCAGGGGCACCGGGATGGTGTCGGAGACGCCGCGGGCCACGGGCTTGCCGATCGCCTCCGCCACGGCCGCCCTGCCCAGCTCTTCCTCTTCGGCCAGCAAGGCGGCGTGCGCCACCACGCTGGCCAGTTGCAGCGCGTTGCCCGGCCACTCGTACTCCAGCAGGCAGCGGACGGCCTCTTCGCTGAAGCGGCAGGGGCCGGAATCGCCTTTCTGCTGCGAGCGCAGAAAATTGGCGGCCGCCAAGTACTTCTCGGCCAGGGCGCGGATGTCTTGCGGGCGATAGCGCAGGGGGGGGAGATGGATTTGCACCACGTTGAGATAGTAGTAGAGGCCGGCGGCGAAGTTCCGCTGTTGGATCGCCTCGGCCAGCTCCGTGGTGCTGGTGGCGATCACCCGCACGTCGACGCCGCAACGGCCTTGCTGAAGCATGTCCAGCAGGGCCACCTGGGCCCAGGGCGGCAACCGCGCGACGTCGTCCAGGAGGAGGGTGCCGCCCTGGGCTTGCTCCCACAGCCCGCCGGCGCCGCGGCGGTCGCCTTGGCTGCGGGGTTCGTCGTGTCCGAAGAGCGTGCGGGCGAGTTCTGGCTCGCGGATGGCCCCGCAGGCGACCCGCACCAGCGGCGCGGCGGCGCGGCGGCTGCGGCGATGGATCTCCCTGGCCAAGAGTTTCTTTCCGCTGCCGGGCTCGCCGCAGATCAGCACGGGGGCGTCGGTCGGCGCGCAGCGGCAAACCAGTTCCAGGATCTCGCTCATGGCCTTGCTGGCGGCGACGACGTGCTCGGCGTCGACGAAGGCCGCGGCGCAGCCCTGGCCGCCGGCGCCGGCCGCCGGCGACGCGACGCCTTGCAGCGGGCTGCGCTTGAACTGCCGCTCCAAGGCCTTGGCGACCGCCGACCGCAGCGCGTCCCGCGTCACCGGTTTCGTCAAGTACTGGATCGGGCCCTGCGGCCGCTGGCCGGCCTGGTTCACCCGGCCGGGGTCGGCCAGGAGGACGATTCCCAGCAGCGGCTGGATGGTGGCCGCGCGGCGCACGAATTCCTCGCCGCGGCCCAGCGCATCCACCGCCGTCACCAGCACGTGCACGCGCTCCTTCTCCAGCAGCGACAAGCCTTCCTCGTCGCCGCCTGCCAGCGACACGCGCAGGCGATCCTGCTCCAGGCAAGCGGCGGCAAGCTGCCGAACGGCCGCCTCGCTGTGAACGACAAGGACGTGTGAGCTTTCCATCGCGTTACCTCCGGTATTGCAAGGCGAACTTCGCTCGGGGCGGGCGGGATTATAGCGGGTCGCGCACCGCGTGTCAGGGCACAAAAATGCCGTTTTCCAGGGGTTTTCGCGCTTCTCCGTGACGCCCGGTCACGGCCGACCGTCTCACCTGTGACCATGCGGCGCGCAGGGTGCCACCGGCTTCGCCAGTGCCTGTCCGCGAGGGTTCCGACAAGCACCGGCAAAGCCAACGGCACACGGCGAAGCATTGCCGGCGCGACGACCATGCCCAACGCGGTCGCGGCGCGTGTGTCGCCGCAGCCCTTAGGATTGGTCAGCTTCTTGCCGCCCGCGTCTTTAGCGCCGGATGGGAGTTTTTGCGGCGAAGGGCCGTGGCGTCGCGCTGCCGGCGCGCCGGCCGGGACAGAACCGACACACGTGGATCGAGGGGTGCGCGCCGGCACTCCGCAACGGTGCCCCGCGGCGAAAAGCCAGGCGGGACCTTCGGCCGCCGTCGCGGCGGAAGCCCGGCAAATAAGGTAGGCTTTATTGATGGCGAATCCATAGCCTGAGCGACGTGGAGGCCAACCTCATGACGCGCACAGTATTGCTGGTCGACGATGACGCCGACGTGCTGCACTGTCTGACCCGGATGCTGCAAAAACAGCCCTACCAACTCTATACCGCCCGCAGTGGCGACGAGGCCATGACGCTGCTGAAGTGCCGCCAGGTGGACGTCATCGTGGCCGACGAGCGGATGCCGGGCATGTCGGGTTCGGAGCTGCTGGCCTGGGTCGCCCGCAACTACCCCGACGTGATGTGCATCATGCTCACCGGGCAGGCGAGCGTGGAGGCCGTCATGCGGGCGGTTAACGAAGGCAGCGTCTACCACGTCTTTACCAAGCCCTGCAACGAGGTCGATCTGGCGATCGCGATCCGCAAGGCCCTGGAGCACAAGGAACTCGCCGAGCAGCGCGTGCAACCTGGCGAACTCAGCGGCCGGCAAGCCGGCGATTGCGAGCAATGCGTGCGGGACCTGGACGCGCTCAACCAGCGGATCGCGCGGGATACCAACAAGCCCCTGCACGTGATCGCGCGGTCCTGCCAGTCGCTGCTGGAGAAACATCCGGACTTGCTCGACTCCAAGGCCAGGGTGTTGATCGAAGAGGTCCTCGATGCGGTCGCGGACATGCAATCCCTGGTCGAGGACCTGGTGAAGCGGATGCGCCAGCGGCAAACCGCCCCCGCGGCCGCCGCGGTCCCGGCCGATCCAGCGGCCACGGCCTAACCGCCGGGCGCCGTGGTTGGTTTGTCCAACGGTGCTTCCGCTGGCGACCGCAACGAGCCGATCAGGCGGCGGGTTTCCTCGCGGGCGCTGCGCACCAGGGCCAGGCCGCGGTGGAAGGCCGCGGCGGCTTCGGCCTTCCCTTCCTGGTGCAATCGCCGGCTGTCCTCCAGTTGCGCGACGGCCGCCTCCAACTGCCGGGCCAAGGCATTGTCGATTTCGTCGGCCAGCGACTGCCGCTCGCGGTCGTGGTTCAGCAGCACCTGCCGCAGCACTTCCTGTCCCTGCAGCAGCGCCTGTGCCGCGGCTTGCCGCTCCGCGTTGTCGCGGAGCCGCTTGATCTCCTGACCAGGTTCCTCAGGCGAACTCGGTGGACCGTTCATGAGAGATACCCCCGTCACACAACCCGCTGTTTCGCACGGAAACCGGCGACTGGCCGCGGGGGAGGTCCGGGCAGTGCCGCTCGATTCGCACGTCCGCAAGAGCGACAGATCGATGCGCCATGATCTGGCAGTTCACCGTCAGGATCACGAGGACACCGAAAACCCAGGTCGGCACTTTTGCTTCCGGAGGGGCCACGAAGAGGCGGTGGCACTTGCGGCAGAATTGGGCGCCCTCGGTATTGCGGGCTTGCCAAAATCGACGGCCGCAGTGGGGACAATGGCAACGCATAAAACCACCTGATCGACCTCCGCCCGGAGGTCGCTACCTCTATTCCAAGTATAGGTCCAAAGGCGTTGATGGGCCGCGCAGCGGGAAAAGCGCGGCACATTTGCCGCTTATTCCGCCTCGGCGGCCGCGCCTCCCAGGGGCGGGGGGGCCGCCGGGGGCACCGGGGCACCGGCCG
>JBKQVT010000081.1:0-10362 GCA_052139835.1 Thermoguttaceae bacterium | reverse complement strand
TGCGATGGGCATCGACATCAACCACATCAAATCATGTATAATCTAACGTGCAGCCCGGCGCCCTATGGCCTTTCCCGACGCGGATTTACAGCATCGAGACGTGCCAAAGTGGCGCTGCCCAACTACTATTCGGACTTAATCGAGCCGTGAGTCGCGAGGGGAAAACGGCGGGGCCGGGCCGGAACGATTTTTGCAAATGGCCGCGCGACGAAATCGTTCCGAAGCTTCTTCTATCCTTTTTTCGGCTACCGATGGCCGCCATGGGCCACCCAATGTATCATAGTGAAGCAGCAACGTAACTTGCCGAAGCGAAGGCGTTCCTTGTGCACGTCCGGATCCGCGGGGGCCCTGGGTGGCAACTGCCCATGGCCATCCGGCCGGCTCATAACCCAGTTGGAGAAATGGTGGAAACAATGAAGAAAGCACCCTTGCCGATCCATTCACAAACCAGACGAGCCCTATGCCTCATCGCCGTCCTCCTTGCGGGCGTCGCCACGAGCACTTCGTGGGCGCAAGAGCGGGGCGTTGCGACCGGCAGCAAGCCGGCAAAGGCCCCGGAAGGCGTGATCAAGGGCGGCGAGTTCTCCAAGAGCGCCATTTTCCCCGGAACCCATCGGGGCTTCGCGGTCTTCATCCCGGCGCAATACGATGGCTCCAAGCCGGCCTGCGTCTATGTCCGATTCGACGGTTTTAATCCCGCGGAAAAACCGCTCTTGGAAGCCATGATCGCCGCCAAGGAGATGCCCGTGACCATCGGCGTGTTTGTCGCGCCGGGTGACGTGTCCCCGACGGTACACAATACCATGGGGCGGCGCAATCGTTCTTATGAATACGACGGCGTGAGCGACAACACGGTCCGTTTCCTTGTCGAGGAACTGTTGCCGTACGTGGCCAAGGAGTTCAACCTGAAACTGTCCACCGACGGCAACGATCGCTGCATCGCCGGCGGCAGCAGCGGCGGCATTGCGGCCTTCACGGCCGCCTGGCAGCGTCCCGACGCCTTCAGCCGCGTCTATGCCAACAGCGGTAGCTTCGTCGCCTTCCGCGGCGGTCATGAGTTTCCCACGCTGGTCCGCAAGTTCGAGGCCAAGCCGATCCGCGCCTATCTGACCACCGGCACCGGCGACATGGAAAACTGCGCCGGCGACTGGTTCCTGATCGATCAGGAGATGGACAAGGCCCTGCGATTCTCGGGCTACGATTACCGCTTCCGCATCGTCAACGGCGGGCACTGCGCAGGTTTCAATGAAAACTTTCGCGAAGCCATGTGCTTTATTTGGAAGGGTTGGCCGACGCCGGTTCCAGCCGGGCCCAGCGCGCCGCGCGTGCAAGACATCATCCTCCCCAAGGAAAAGTGGCAACTGGCGGCCGAGGGCTGCCATGACGCCAGGGGGCCGGCGTGCAATGCCCGCGGCGAGGTGTTCTTCGCGGATCGTACGGACAACAAGATCTGCCGCATCGATCTGGACGGCAAGGTCGACGTGTTCGTGTCCGATGCCGGTCAGGCCGGCAGTCTTTCCTTCGGCCGCGACGGCCAACTCTACGCGGTTTCGGACCAAACGGGAAAGATCATGCGCTACGACGCGGCGGGCCAGGGGAGCCTGGTTGTCGACGGCCTGCGCGGTCAGTATATTCTCGCCATGCCCAACGGCGGCCTCTACGTCACCAGCGCGGGCCAGAAGCCCGGCGACCCGAGCAGCGTGTGGCTGGTCAAAGACGGCAGGAAAACCCTCGTCGACGCGGGCGTGAAATTCGCCACCGGGCTTGCCTACCGCCCCGACCAGTGGCTGCTGGCCGTGGCCGATGGACATTCGAAATGGGTTTACAGCTATCAGATCAATCGCGACGGTACGCTCACCAATAAGGAGCCGTTCTACTGGTTGCACGTCGCCGATTGGGACGACGACACCGGCGCCGAGTCGGTCTGTTACTCCAAGGAAGGCCGGATCTTCGTGGCGACGCGATTTGGCATCCAGATTTGTGCCGACGACGGCCCTACCCAGGTGATTCTGCCCATGCCCGACCGCAGCCGCGTCATCGGCGTATGTCTTGGTGGGCGAAACATGGATACGCTTTTCGCCTTCTGCGGCGACAAGATATGGAAGCGCAAGGTGAAGACCCACGCCCTGGGCGCGTTTACTCCCTGGAGGGGAGTGGGCGGAACGCCGCTGTAACGCCTCCGGCTCACATCTGCGCGCCGCCTAGCGATCGACGTCGTAATAGAAGCGATCGGCGTCTGGCTGCGATTTGCCCGCCAGCAGCCGTCGCACCAGCAGGGGATGGAGGAGCAAGTACCAGTCGCCGAAGATGTCGAACTTGCGGCAGGACGTGACGATGTGGGCCTTGGTGATGGTCTTGAAGCGCTTGCCCTGCCGCTTGCCGTGGGCCTTGAGCCGTTTGGCGAAGTCGAGGTCCTCGAGGCTGGCCAATTCCTCGTTGAAGCCGCCGACGGCCTGGAAATCCTCCCGCAGGCACCAGAACAGCCCCGCCGATACCCGCCGCCAGACCGTCGCCATGGCCAGCATGAGCATGAGGACGGTCAGGAGGATTCCCAGCGACCAGCGCTCGGGGAGGATGAGGACGCCGCCGCCGATGTAGCGCCCGGTGCGCATCAGGCGGTCGATCTCCAGGAGCATGTTGCCGCTCATGCGGCTGTCAGCGTCGATGGTGACGATCACTTCGCCGCGGGCGGCGCGGGCGGCGGCATTCCTGATCCTGGCCATGCAGCGGCTGTCGTCGCGGACGATCTTGGCGCCCGCGGCCAGGGCAATCTCCTCGGTGCGATCGGTGCAACGATTCAAGGCCACGACAATCTCGACCGCAGCCGGCAACGCCGCGGCCGCCGTGCGGATGGATTCGAGGCAGCCGGGGAGGTACTTTTCTTCATTCCGGGCGGGGATCAGGATGGAGAATCTCGGCATGGTGGCCGCCGGAGTGCCTCGTCGTCAAGTGTCGGCCGCGGCCGTCAGGCGACCGGCCGCCGCCTCATCGCCTGGTGGCCGCCGGAAAATACGCCGATGTCGGCCAACACGGCGACGATCAGCAGGACCAGATATCCTCCTTGAATCTGGCCGGCGTTGTAGAAGTGGACGAACATCCAGGCCAGGGAAGTGTAGGGGAGAAAAAGCCAGCCCAACAGGGCCACCAGCCGCGAGTCGAAGGCGTCGTACCAGTGGGTGAAGAGCCACACGCCGACCAGGAAGACCCGCGGCCCCACGAGCATCAACAGCGCGGCAAGGCAACAACCTCTCATCATCACCCCCTAGGCCGTGCTCTTTCGCCAGCGGAACCAGCCCTCGCTCAGGGCACTCAGCGCCACGCGGTCTTCCAGGTTGGGGCGGAAGAGCGTCAGCAGCAGCAGGGGGAGGTACCAGGCCATGTACATGCCGCCCTCGTGGGCGTGCCAGAACTGCGTGCCCAGCATGACCGCGGCCGAGCAGCTCAGCAGCGTGCCGAGGTTCTTCTGCGCCGGCCACAGGGCCATGCCGCCGCAAATCACCGCGAAGGTCGCCATGACGGGGATGCGGAACACCGGCTCGTGGTTCTGCCAGAAGCCGACCAGTTGGTTTTGGGCCATGGCGGTGCAGTTGAACATCTGCTGCAACTGGACGAGGAAGGCGCCCAGGCTTGCGGAGGTCAAGGCCAGCGAGGCGATAAGCAGGGCCAGGGCCAGGCAGAAGCCGGCGGCGAAACGGATCAGGCCGCGCCGCCAATAGAAGCCGGCCCATAGGGGCAGGAGGAAGAGCGGATAGAAGATCAAGCCCGCGGCCAGACCGAGGAGCACTCCGGCCAGGAAGGGGCGGCGGTAGCCCTCGACCGCCCAGACCAGCAGGGCCGCCGGGACCACGTGCCCCACCTCGGGCGTGTGTTCGGCCGTATAGGGCAGCATCAGGTAGAGGCAGGCGGCGGCCACGCCGGTATGCACGTTGTCGAAGTGCCGGTAACCGATCAGCACCATGCCGAGGACCACTGCCAGGTGGGCAAGGATGGCCAACAGGCCGGTCAAGAGGTGGCGGTTTTCCGCCCGTCGATACACTTCCGCGGGCGCATCGGCGGTCGTGAAGGGCGCGGGGGAGTAGCTGGCGAAGACCTGAAACACCGGCAGCCCGGGGGCCTGTTGCGATATCTCCGCCAGGGCCTTGGCCGGCGCATTCCGGCTGAGCAACTGGTCCATCTGCCGGTAGCCGTCTGCGTCGCTGACGCTCAAGGGGGCCATGAGCACGTTGACCACCATGAACACCAGCAAGACCACGCCGGCGAAGGTCAGTCCGCTGGCCGAGAGGTTGGGCTCCAGCAAGGGGCGACGGACCATCAGTGGGTCCAGCAGCAGCCGCAGCATGAAGAAACCGCCCACGCTGAACAGCCAGATGTAGCCTATCCGCGCCAGGTCCGCTCCGGCAAAGTCGCGGGCCACGGTGGCCGGGTCCTGACTGTAGGTAATCAGCAACAGCCCAGGGGAAAAGGCGATCAGGGCCAGCAGGTCGAGATTCCGCACGCTCCAAAAGCGGCGGAACTTGAAGTAGATGCCGATGATCAGCAGCGACGACAGGTAGACCCAGGTCGTCGGCGTCATGTCGTAGCGAAAGAGGACGTAGGTCATCGGTTTTCACACCGCGGACACGGATAGTCCAAAGGAGGGGTGTATTCCGGCGCGCCGACGACAGCGACTTTCTTAAATCCCCACGATACAGGAGCGGGACGGAATTGCAATCCCCCCCGGGGAAAGGCGGAGGACGGAAAGAAAGGCGGAGGGCGGAGGGCGGAAGGTGGAATTGCGAAACCGCCAGCGGGTGGTCACGCCTCTTCGTCCTTCCTTCCCCCTTCCGCCCTCTGCCTTCCGCCCTCCTTAAAGCCGTTATCTTTGCGCAGGCGGTAAAAACCGCCTTTCCCCTTCAGAGCGTTAAAACGCGCAATTTTCTCCAAACGGTCAACCTTCACGGCGCGTTTTTCCGATGCTTTTTGCCAACGCTGGTGTATTTTAGCTATGTTCCAGCACGCATCGATCCCGAGGAGCTGACCCGTGACCGTCAAAAAAGCGACCGGCAAGACCAGCAACGGCAAGCGTTCGCCGACCCCGCATAAGGTGAGCATTGGAGCCAAGCGTTCCCCTGCGGCCGTCCCTGTCGGCGTCGCCGTCGATTGTCGCGGCAACAAGGACCGCCGCGGCGCGGAGCGGCGGAGCAAGGACCAGCCGGTCGCCGTCGAGCGCCGGCAGTTGGAGCGGCGCGCGAAGGTGAATCGCCGCCGCCAGATCGATCCCACCACCTGCGAGCGCGATTATTCGGTCGAGGAAATCGAATTCATGAGCGCCCTGGACGAATACAAGCGGCGCAGCGGGCGGATGTTTCCCACGTGCAGCGAAGTCCTCGAGGTGGTCCGCGGCCTGGGCTACGAGAAGCGTGCCGCGACCGTGGTTTCGCCGCTCTCGGTGCTGGACATCCCCATGCCCAGTCCCTCGAACGACCTCTCGTTGCCGACGGTTTGAAGGGGCGGCAGCGACGCGGCCATGTGGGAATCGAGGAAGCCGGAGAGCTGTCGCGCCCGGATAGGATGCTGTAGCGAGCGGACGGCCTTGGTCTCGATTTGCCGGACGCGCTCGCGGGTGACGGAAAAGATCTTGCCCACTTCTTCCAGGGTATAGGCGTAGCCGTCGGCCAGGCCGTAGCGGAGGCGGATGATCTCGCGCTCGCGGTAGTCCAATCCGGAGAGGACGTCGGCGATCCGCGCCTTGAGCAGGTCGCGATTCATCTCCAGCAAGGGATCGTCCTCGCGGTAATCTTGGAGGAATTCGCCGAAATAGCTGTCGTCGTGGTCGCCGACCGGCTGGTCCAGCGAGAGCGGCTGGCGGTTCATCCGCATCACACAGGTGGCTTCCGCGGTGGACATTCCCGCCGCTTCGGCCGTCTGTTCCATGGTGGGCTCGGCGGCATTTTCCTGCAACAGTTCGCGGTGGACGCCGCGGACGCGGCTCATGGTCTCGATCATGTGGACGGGGACGCGGATGGTGCGGCTCTGGTCGGCGATGGCGCGGGTAATGGCCTGGCGGATCCACCAGGTGGCGTAGGTGGAGAACTTGTAGCCGCGGGCGTACTCGAACTTGTCCACCGCCCGCATCAGCCCCGTGTTTCCCTCCTGGATAAGGTCCAGGAAGCTCAGGCCGCGGTTGCGGTAGCGCTTGGCGATGGAGACGACCAGCCGCAAGTTGCCGGCGGAGAGGTTCCGCTTGGCGCTTTCGTACTCGGCGGCGCGGGCGGCGATGCGGGTGATGCGGCGGCGGAGGGTGGCGGGGCTCTCCAGCGTGATCCGCATGAGGTTGCAGAGTTCCGCGCGGAGTTCCTTGCGCCGGCCGGCCGCTTCGCCGCCGCGGCCCAACTCCGCCATCTGGCCGCGGATGTCCTCCATCCGCCGGCACACCTGCTTCAGGTGGTCCAGGGCGGGCTGCAAGCGCCCGGTCCGCAAGGCGAGTTCTTCCACCAGCCGCACGGCCCGGCCCCGCCGGCACACCAACCGCTTCCAAGCCGCTCGGCGCCGCTTGCGAGGCAGGCCCTTGCGGACGGCGATCAGGAAGTCCTCGCGGTTGCGGCGCATAAGGTTGTTCAAGGTGTGCACGTTGGGACCCAGCAGCTTCAACAGCCGCCGCTTCTCGCGGAGGTTGATCACCGAGACCTCGATGGTGCGATCCAGCCGCGCGCGGCCGTCGCGAATGCTCTCCAGCAGGCCCACCGCCGCCTGCAGCATGTAATCCGTCGCCAGCATGTCGTGGCGGAAACACTTGCGGCTGCATTGGATGTGCCGGGCCAGGACCATCTCCTGCTCGCGGTTGAGCATGGGGATTTCGCCCATCTGCATCAAGTAGATGCGGATCGGATCGTCGATCTGGGCGTCGTCGCCGGTTTGCTCTTCCGCGGCATCTTCCGCCTCGGCGGCCAATTCCTCGTCGGCCTGGGCCTCCAAGTCGGCCAGGTCGTCCTCCAGGAGGTTGGCCCCTTCCGCCTCGACGGGGCGGTCCTGCGGCTCCTCCGCGGTCGCGGCGGTGTCCTGGCCGCCGGCAACAGCCCGCCGCAGGGCGGGCGAAGCTGACTTGCCAGGGGTCCTCTTCGAGGGCAGCGGTTTCGAGGCGGTTTTCGACATGGCAGATTCCTCGCCAAGGGTGGACGGGGCCGGCGGCGGCAGGGGCGTCGGTCGCACGTCCAGCCGAAGCAGTTCAGGTGCCAATGCCCGCCGGGAGCGGGGAACAAACGTCATAACACGTTTATAGACAACGTCTTATGGCTTCACACCGCGCCCGTCCTGGCCCATGTCCTCGCCCGCCGCGTGGCTTCCGTTCATCACCAGGGCCTGCGGCGCGTGGCGATTGGGAAACATGCCGCCGTCCCCATCTCCGGGAGGGAGAGGCGAGACTTCGCCGCAGCCGTTCCCAAATCGGCCCCATCGGGTACAATGAAACGTTTCCCAGGAACGATCCGCAACGCAGAGGTTCACGGTTCGATGGCCAAAGGCAAGAAAAAATCGGAAACAGTGTTTCTCGTCTGCAAGGAGACGGGCGACTACAACTACACGCTGAAGCGGAAGACCGGCGGCGAGAAGCTGACCTTGAAAAAGTATTGCCCCACTTGCCGCAAGCACACCGAGCACAGCGAAAAGAAGAAGTAGCCTCGGTGGTCATGGCCAAGCGATGGCGCATTCATCCCCACGATCCCGATCGCATCGCCGCGCTGGGGCGAGCGGCTGGAATCCCTGCCGTCGTGGCCCAATTGCTGATCTGCCGCGGCATCACCGACGCGGACGGCGCGCGGAACTTCCTTGAGCCGAAGCTCACGTCGCTGCGCGATCCGCAACTCCTGCCCGGCTGCCCGGAGGCCGCGCGGCGGATCCGCGACGCGGTCGCCGCCGGCAAGCGGATCGTCGTCTACGGCGATTACGACGTCGACGGCGTGACCGGCACCGCCATCCTCTGGCTGTGCCTGAAGATGCTCGGCGCCGAGGCCACCTACTACGTGCCGCACCGCATCGAGGAGGGCTACGGGCTGCACGCCGACGCCATCCGCGCCTGGGGCGACGGCAAGGCGGACCTGCTGGTGACGGTCGATTGCGGCATCGCCTGCGTCGAGGAGGCCGCCCTGGCGCGCAAGCTCGGCCTGGAACTGATCATCACCGATCATCACCAGTTTGGGCCCGTGCTCCCCGAGGCCGCGGCGATCGTTCATCCGCGGCTGCCCCACAGCGCCTATCCCTTCGGCGAGCTGAGCGGCTCGGGAGTGGCCTTCAAGTTGGCCTGGGCGCTGTGCCAGCAGGCCAGCGGCGCGCAGAAGGTCGGTCCGCGGATGCGAGACTTCTTGCTCCAGGCCGTGGGGCTGGCCGCCCTGGGCACGGTGGCCGACGTGGTCCCCCTGGTCGATGAGAATCGCGTGCTGGTCCATCACGGCCTGGAAAGCCTGGCCAAGTGTCCCACGCTGGGGGTGGCCACGCTGATGCGGGTGGCCGGCGTCGAGGCCAAGCGGCACAACGACGGACAAGAGCGGCTGCAGAGTGAAGATATCTCCTTCGCCTTGGCGCCTCGGCTCAACGCGGCAGGCCGGCTCGGCCAGCCGCAACTGGCCGTCGAACTGCTGGTGACGGACCGGCCGGAGCGCGCCCTCGAATTGGCCCAGTACATCGATCAGCTCAACGCCACGCGGCAGACCCTGGAGCGGAGCATCCAGTTGGCCGCCGGCAAACAGATCAACGACCAGTTCGACGCGGCCGAGGACGCCGCCTTCGTGCTGGCCGAGCGGGGCTGGCACGCGGGCGTGATCGGCATCGTCGCCGGCCGCCTGGCGGAGAAGCACCACCGCCCGGTGGTGCTCATCGCGCAAGACCAAATGGGCGTGAAGCCGGGGATCGGTTCCGGCCGCAGCGTGCCGGGGTTCAATCTACACGCGGCGCTGGCGCAATGCAGCGAGTTGCTGGTGAGCTACGGCGGTCATTGGATGGCGGCGGGATTGAAGATCGAGGAGGACAAGGTGGCCGCCTTCCGCGGCGCGTTTTGCGAGGCGGTGGCCGCGGAGCTGAGCCAACCCTGCGGAGTCGACTTGCGAATCGACGCCGAGGCCCCCTTCAGCGCCTTCACCCTCCAGGCCGTCCACCAGATCGAGCGCCTGGCCCCCTTCGGCGCGCACAACGACCGGCCGCTGCTCTGCGCCAGCGGCGCCACGCTGGTCGGCCCGCCCAAGCCCATCGGCAGCGGCGGACGGCACCTGGCGATGAAGCTTTCCCAGCACGGCGTGGTCCTGCGGGCGGTGGCCTTTGGCGGCGGCGAATGGGCCGAGCCGCTGGCCGCGCTCGAGCATCCCATCGACGTGGCCTTCCGCCCGGTCGTCAATACCTATCAAGGCCGGCACAACGTGGAACTGCATCTGGTCGATTGGCGGATGACCGGAGAGTAGGTCTTGGGTCTTGGGCCTTGGGTCTTAGAACGAGGCACTAAGACCCAAGACCCAAGACCTAAGACCAAAAAAAGTGCCACTGGCTGGGCGGCGTCTGCGGCGGAAGAATTTTGCATGACCCTAATCGACTTCGCACACGCCCGGCGGCAGATGGTCCAGCGGCAACTGCGACGCCGCGGGATCGGCGATGCGCGGGTGTTGGCGGCCATGGGCCGCGTGCCCCGCGAACAGTTCCTCCCCCCGCCCTTCCGCGACCAGGCCTACGCCGACTGCGCCTTGGCCATCGACTGCGGCCAGACGATCAGCCAACCGTACATGGTCGCGCTGATGACCGAGGCGTTGCAACTCTCCGGCGGCGAGAAGGTGCTGGAGATCGGCACCGGCAGCGGTTATCAAGCGGCCGTGCTGGCCGAGTTGGCCCGCCAGGTCGTCACCATCGAGCGTTACGCCGAGCTTTCCGCCCGCGCCGCCGCGGTGCTCGATGAGTTGGGCTATCGGAACGTCACCCTGCTGACCGGCGACGGCACGCTCGGCTGGCCGGCCGATGCGCCGTACGACCGGATCCTGGTGACCGCCGCGGCCCAGCGGGCGCCGGAGCCGCTGCTGGCGCAGTTGGCCGAGGGAGGAATCCTGGTTGTGCCCGTCGGCAGCCGCAGCGTGCAGATGTTGCAAGCGATTCGCCGCCTCGGCGACGCGTTCGAGACGGTCGAGCTTTCCTCCTGCCGCTTCGTGCCGCTGGTGGGCGCCGAGGGCTGGCCGGAGTAGCGCGCAGGGGCGGGGACCGGCGCAAAGCTCACCACAGGGCACGGAGGATGTAGGGTGGGTCGAGCCACCCCTGTAAAGGTCTTACCTATGTTCGCATGGCGAGGATTCTGGCGGTAGATACATGATGAATTCGTTTGCCGCTGGTCTTCTTGGGCTGTTTGGTTTTCGGCCC
>JBKQVT010000080.1:0-39537 GCA_052139835.1 Thermoguttaceae bacterium | reverse complement strand
ATAACACATCCTTGTGGCCTCCTTGTGGTTGATGGGTTTGTTGCCAAAGAACCATCTACCCAAGAGAGGCCTTTTTGCCTATGTCACTTTGGGCCAAGGACTTCCGAAAAACTAAGTGCCATTCGGGGCCGACACCGGCACGAAATACTGGCCCTTCTTGCCGGTTTCCAGCGGCGCCGGCCGACCGCCCACGCGGAGCGGCTCGGCGTCGAACTTGGCCCCCGGCAGGCTCACCAGGATGCGCTGCTGGGCGCTCTGCACCCGGTAGAGCGCCTGCACGCTGACCTCGCCGGCCGGCGTGACGACCATCCGCACCACCGCCCGGTCGATGCTCGTCCGCTTGGTCTTCTCCAACTCGTATTGGGTCACGGTCACCGGCAGGGTCCAGTCGCCGTGGAACTCGAAGGCCTTGGCGGCGCCGGCGACCGCGGTGTCCAGGTCACGCTGCGGATCGATGGGCCGCAGTCCCTTGGGTTGGCCGGATTCCTGCACGTCAAGCGTTTCCGCCTTGGTCAGCACGATCTGTCCCGCGGCGGGCAAATCGCCGCCCTGCGGCACCAGCCGCGGCACGTCGAGATCGACGCTCTTGCCCACGTCGAGCTTCTTGATCGGTTCCTCCCAGACCAGCTCGATGTCGCCCTTGCCCAGCAATTCCGCTTCGCCGCTGAAACTCCAGGCCGAGTAGCCCTTGGCGACGTTGGGCGGCTGCGGGTCCATGACCTTGTCGCGGATGGCAAGGGTATGGTTGTGCAGGCCGAGGCCGGCCACCGTGGCGGGCACGTCGATGCGCAGCGATTTCACGCCGCTGTAGAGGATGTTGTAATGGAAGGTCGCCTGGTACTTCACCACGCCCTGTTCGATCCGGCCGATGAGCAACTGTTGGATGCTCACTTGGGGTTTTCGCCGCTGGACGGCCAGGCGGAGGGTGATCGGCTCCTGGGTGAAGGCGAAGGCCAGCACGGGGCGGCCGCGGGCGGCCGGCTCCCGCGGCGCGGCGGCCGTGCCCTCGGCCGCCTCCTTGAACGAGATGCTGCGGAGCCCCTCGGTCTTGTCCGGGTTCACCCGCAGGCCCTCCGGGGCGAAAATCACCAATCGCCCCGTGGCGTGCTCGACGGCACTGGGGGCGACTTGCGGGACCGTCAAGGGAATGTTGGCCGTCACGCCGGTGGCGGTCAGGAGGTTCGGCTCGCGCAGGTCCTTCTGCAATTGGACGGCCAGGGCGACGCGGCCCATGGCCTTGTGGGAAAGGTTCACCACCAGGCGGTCCTTGTCTTTGCCCTCGACGTGGTAGGAGTCCACCTGCGCGGCGACCGCCGCGTGGGCAGCGTCGCCGGGCAGGTCGCAGCCGTGGACGTGGCGCAGCCCATAGCCCGGCGGCACGGCGAGTTCCAGCTTGAAGATCCCGGCCCGCTCGATGTTGTAAACCGCCGTGACGTCGAGAGTGAGCCGCTCGGGCTCCAGCCGCGCCTCGACCAGCGACTCGGCCGTCACCCTCGGTTGCAGCTCCTCCACGCCCAGGACCAGCTCGTATGGCAGGGCCGCATAGCGATAGGAGAAGGTCCAGGCCTGGCGGCGCATCGCTTCGGGCAACTCGCCGGCATCGACCTGGAGCAGGCCGGTGGAGCGGGTGGCCTCCGCGCGGAGCCCGGCCGCCACGTCGACGACCACCGTCCCCTGCTGCCGGCCCACGTCCAGGGCCTTCACGACCGGGACGGTCTGCGACGTTTGCAGCTTATCGCCGGCGAATTTCTCCAGCTCGACGACGACTTGTTGGAGCTTTTTGGCAGGCTCGAAGAGCTGCACGGCGATCCTCTGCGTCTTGGCGCCGGCGGCCAGGGGCTCGACCGACCACTGCCGCACGTTGGCGTCGAAGACGTTGACCACCTTGTAGTCGGCCGGCACTTCGACGGCCAACTGGCCCAGCTCGGCGCGGCTGATCGCGTAGGCCAGGTTCACCCGGCTGCTGGTGGCCCCCTCGCGAATCCACACCTGCTGTTGGGCCTCGACGCTCACCAGGGGGGCCAGGCCGGTGGCGCCCTCGGCCTTGGGCGTCCAGTCGATGCGGACCATCGCCGCCGCGCCCACGAAGGCCAGCACCACGGTCTCGTCGGCGGCGGCCGGCTTGGCTTCGTCTTTCTTCCCCGCGTGGTCTGTCTTGCCGCTGTTGTCCGCGGCGGCGGGAGGCACTTCCGTGGCGGCAATCAGCGGCGAGAGGTTCACCTTCACCCCCGCCTGCGGAATCCGCACCCGCCAGCGGCTCACCGGGGCCTGCGGGGCCTGAAACGACACGCTGTTCTGCCCCGGCATCTTGCTGATCGCCTTGGCATACTCCAGCGCGAGCACGATCTGCTCGGGCTCCTTCCCCTTCTTCTCGACCAGCAGCTTATAGTCCTCGCCGGGGCCGCCGACGATCCGCGCCGGCTCGCCGCGGAGCGTGGCGGCGGTGATGGCCGCGTCGGCCAGCCGCAGCGGAATCTCGTGCCAACCCTCGGCCAGCAAGTCGATCTTCAGGGTGGCCTTCACCCGCACCACGTCCTTGGCCACGGTGGCCTCGTTCTCGATCTCGGTAATCACCGCGCCCACCGGCGGCCGCACCCCCGCGGCCGGCCGCGTCTTGTCTTGCGCCGCCCGCCAGAGCTGCTCGAATTCCTCGTAGGGCAGGAAGACGCCGCGGCCATGCCGCTCGAAGACCTGGCGGAGCTTCTCGTAGGGGATGTAGATGTCTTGTTCGCGCAGCGATTTCTCGCCGTGGTTGTCCTTTTCCGCCTCGGCGCCGGCCGGGCCGTTGTCGGCAGCCGCCCCGACAAGCCCATCCCGATCCGGGCCATCGGCGGCGCGGGCCGCCGGGGTGAACGTCAACAGGATCGAGACCGCCAGCACCGCCGCCAGGAAACGAAGGGTGGAGAACATAGCGAGGTCCTTATGTGAGAACAGCGTGGTTCCGGACATGGAGCCACCAAAAGACGGGTGTGTACTGCCTGACCACACGCCGGTGGGGTCAGGCTCTATGTTACTGTATTAGCCTGGGAGGACAAGAATTGCAAGTGTGCAAGAGATAAGACGTTTCCGGCGTCGGCAGAGTTCCCTGGCAGCGGTTAGTCCGCCGGACCACCCCCGCCCACGGGGCTTGACCGAAGGGGTGATGTAGTGTATCATTTGATAGATACCATCCGGCGCCCTCCGGAGACGTCCCAGGTGAAGACAGCCAAGGTGTTTAAGAACGGCCGCAGCCAGGCGATCCGGCTGCCCAAGGAATTTCGCGTCAACACGGGCGAGGTCTACCTGAAAAAAACGCCGGAGGGGTTTCTCGTGGTCCCTCGCGATCCCTGGGAGGTATTCCTCGAAGGCGTCGCGGAGGTCTCCGACGCGTTCATGGCCGAGGGCCGCCGGCAGCCCGCGCTGCAAACGCGGCATTGGCGGTCATGATCTACCTATTCGATACGGACCTGCTCATCTTCATGGTCCGCGGCCTGAAGGCGGGCAGCCGCCGGGCGCGGGACCGTCGGCAGGCCGCCCATCTGCTGGACCGCTGCCGGAAGGCCCAAGCAGCAGGCGATTCCGTGGGCCTGTCGGCCCTGACCGTCTCGGAACTGGAGTTCGGCGCCCGCAAGAGCGGCAACTACGACGGCGAAATCGCGGCCGTGCGCAAAGTGCTGACGCCCTTCGACCTTTACGACTACGACGCCGTCTCGTGCCCGGAACACTACGGGCGGCTCCGGCACGGGTTGGAAGCGAAAGGGCGAACCATCGGCTCGATGGACCTGCTGATCGCCGCCCACGCGATGGCCCTCGGCGCCGCGCTGGTGACCAACAACGACGCCCACTTCTCGCGCGTCGCCGGACTGCGAGTGGTCAACTGGTTGAAAGAGACGGCGGGGTCCGCGTAAGATCGCCGAGAGAGTTTCCCGCTGCGCAATAATACAACCTTTCTGCGCATTGTTGTCTTGCCGGGCGCAGCCGGCCAAGCCATAATGCCAGGCAGCATGAACCGTTGCAGGTGGCCAAAGCGATGAAGAACGTGACTTTTGGGATCATCGGCGCGGGGCTCATGGGGCGGGAGTTCGCCAGCGCCGCGGCCCGCTGGTGTCACCTGACCGACCTCGACGTGCGGCCGCAGATCATCGCGGTCTGCGACAAGAACCCGGCGCTGCTGGGCTGGTACCAGGCCAATTTCCCCGCCCTGCAACAAGTGACCGACGACTATCGCGCCCTGCTGGCCAACCCGGAGGTCGAGGCGGTCTATGTGGCCGTCCCCCACCACCTCCACGAGGAAATCTACACCGCGGCCATCGACGCGGGAAAACACCTCCTCGGCGAGAAGCCCTTCGGCATCGACCGGCCGGCCTGCGAGACCATCGTGGCCCGCGCAAAATCCCGCCCGGACCTGCTGGTCCGCTGCGCCGGGGAGTTTGTCTTTTTTCCGGCGGTGCAGCGGATTGCGGGCATGATCGAGAGCAACGCCTGGGGGCGAATCCTCGAGCTTTCCACCGCATTCCTTCACAGCAGCGACCTCGACCCGGACAAACCGCTCAACTGGAAGCGGCTGGCCGAGTACAACGGCCGCTACGGCGTGCTGGGCGATCTGGGCATGCACGTCTGCCAGTTGCCGCTGCGCGCCGGCTGGCGGCCGCGGAACGTCCGCGCCATCCTCAGCAAGATCGTCGCCGAGCGCCCGGACGGCAAGGGCGGCCGCGCCGCCTGCACCACCTGGGACAACGCCACCTTGCTCTGCGAGGCCGACGATCCCGCCGGCCCGCAGTCCTTCCCCTGGACCCTGAAGACCCAGCGGATCGCCCCCGGCCAGAAGAACAACTGGCGCCTGGAGATCCTGGGCACGCGGGCCTCCGCCCGCTGGTCCAGCGCGCAGGCCGACGTGCTGGAGGTGCTGGAATACTCCGGCGGGGAGCAGGTTTGGGGACAGGTGCAGATGGGCTATGAAACGCCCTTTCCGACCGTCACCGGCGGCATCTTCCAGTTCGGTTTTTCCGACGCGATTCTGCAGATGTGGGCGGCCTTCCTCTTCGAGCTGGCCCATGGCCGGCCGCTGCGGCGATTCGTCGGCTGCGTGACCCCCGACGAGGCCGCCTGGAGCCACCGCCTGTTCACCGCCGCACTGGAGTCGCACGAGCATCGCCGCGTGGTCGAGGTGTGAGGCTCACCGAGGGACCGGCTTCTCCGATCGGCCGGCCTTCGGCTAGAATGGTTGGAGCAGGGCTAGGGGGACAGTCCCCGTGACCGGTTGCACGTTTCTTTATCCACGAACAGTGGGAGCAGAACATGAACCGCCAAGGAAAATGGGCGACTTCCGCTGGGCAAGTTTGGCGGCGGGCGGCCGTGTGGGCCGGACTGATCGCCCTGGCTTGTGTCCCGCGGGCGGCCTGCGGGCAGCAATCGCCGGGACCACGCGCGAGCGAGGACTCCGCCGTCCTGGCCGCCCCATTCTTTCGCCAGTTGCGGCCCGTCTTCGGCCGCGGAGTGAATCTCGGCAACGCCCTGGAGGCCCCGGAAGAAGGCCAGTGGGGCGTCGTCCTCAAAGAGGAGTACTTTCAGAAGATCCACGCCGCCGGCTTCGACTCCGTGCGGATACCGGTGCGCTGGTCTGCCCATGCCGGGCAGTCGGCGCCGTATCGGATCGACCCGAAGTTCTTCGCCCGCGTGGACTGGGCGATCCGCCAAGCGCTGCGGCAGCGGCTCACGCCGGTGGTGAACATGCACAACTACGACGAAATCTTCGTCGAGCCGGACCAGCACCGCGGGCGGTTCCTGGCCCTTTGGCGGCAGATCGCCGAACACTACAAGGACTTCCCGGCCTCGCTGGCCTTGGAGTTGCTCAACGAGCCGCACGCCAAGCTGACCGCCGAGAAGTGGAACCGCCTGGCGGCCGAGGCGATCGTAAGCGTGCGGCGGAGCAACCCGACGCGGCAGATCGTCGTCGGCCCGGTCGGCTGGAATAGCATCAACGAGTTGCCCAAGCTGGAACTGCCCGAGGGCGACCGCCACCTCGTCGTCACCGTCCACTACTACAATCCCTTCCAGTTCACCCATCAGGGCGCCTCGTGGGTCGGGGCGGAGTCGCAGAAGTGGCTGGGGACGAAGTGGACGGGCACGCCGGCCCAGCGGGAGGCCGTCCGGCGGGACCTCGACGCGGCCATCGCCTGGGCGGTCCAGCACCGCCGGCCGCTCTACCTGGGCGAGTTCGGGGCCTACAGCAAGGCCGACCTGGAATCGCGTGCCCGCTGGACCCGCTTTGTCGCCGCCGAGGCCCTGCGCCGCAAGATGGGTTTCGCCTATTGGGAGTTCTGTTCGGGCTTCGGCGTCTACGACGCCCAGCATGGCCAGTGGGTCCGGCCGCTCAAGGAGGCCCTCCTGACGCCCGTTCCGCCGGGGTGAACGCCCCTGCGCCCCGCCCGCCCCACCCCCTTGCGTAAGGACACCCCGACCGGGTACACTGATAACCATCGGACGGCGACCGGCCGGCAATCGTAAGCCCCCCGGCGTCCGTCTCCACAATCGCTACGGGAAATGCTCAGATGGCAGAAGGCACGATCAAAAGGTTGACGGACAGGGGTTTCGGATTCATCAGCACGGGCAAGGAGAAGGACCTGTTTTTCCACTCGTCCAGCGTCCAAGGGGTCAGTTTCGAGGAACTGCATGAAGGCCAGAAGGTGTCCTACACGGAAGGCCAGGGCAAGAAAGGCCCGTGTGCCGAGAACGTCAAGCCGCTGTAGTCTTGCCGCGACTTTGAGTTTCGGGCTTGCGCATCGGTGCTGCCGTCGAGGCACGGGAAGCGGACGCTGCCGCGCGGGGAGGTAACCCGCGGCGGCAGTGTTTCCGGCGCCTCTGCCTTTTTGCCGCCCACCCCTGGACGCCCAGGCCACGCCCTTCGACGCCGCCAGGGAGCAAAATCACCGCAGGGGCCCGAGGTCATGAACCAGGACTTCCTCCGCGAAGCGATCCGGCTTTCCCTGGAGAAGATGGAAGCCGGCGAGGGCGGGCCGTTCGGGGCCGTCATCGCGCGCAACGGCGAGATCGTCGGCCGCGGCTGGAACCGCGTGACCTCGACCAACGACCCCACCGCCCATGCCGAGATCGTCGCCATTCGGGACGCCTGCTGCCGCCTGGGACAGTTTTCGCTTGCGGGCTGCGAGATCTACACCAGTTGTGAACCGTGCCCGATGTGCTTTGCGGCCATCTATTGGGCGCGCCTGGATCGCATCTACTACGCCGCGGCCTGCGAAGACGCCACCGCCGCCGGCTTCGACGACGCCCCGTTCTATCGGCAGCTCGCCCTTCCCCAGGGCAGCCGCTCAATCCAAATGGTGCAAGACCTCCGCCCCGAGGCCTGCGCGGTGTTTGCCGCCTGGTTGCGAAGGCCGAATCGAATCGCGTATTGACTGCTTCAACCTTGGCGCCGACCCATACGACGCCGGAAATAGGAGGATACGCAAATGCCAATGAATCCTACACAGTTCATCGTCTGGCTGATCGTTGGCGCCCTGGCGGGAAACCTGGCCGGATGGTTGGTGACGTTGAAGAAGGAGGGCCTTGGCCGCTGGACGAATCTCGGCGTGGGCATGGTGGGGGCCTTGATCGGGGGCCTCGTCTTCAGCGTCTTCGGCATCGCCGTCGGCTTGCGCGAAATCAAGGTCACGTTACAAGACCTGGTTTCCGCCTTTCTGGGGTCGCTCCTGCTCATCATCATCTGGCGCGTTGTCCGTTTGTTCCGGGGCAAGAAGAAGCCGCCGTAGGTCTTTGGGCGAGTGCCAACGATGCGTCTGATCGGGAGAGATGGCCATGAATTCGGACGATGCGGCAAGTACTGATCCGGCAGCGGAAGCCTACCAAAAGGGGCGTGCCAGCTTGGACAAGCAGGACTACGACGCTGCGATTGCGGCGTTTACCGAGGGTGCTCGACTCGACCCGAAGTCTGCCAGGACGTTCTGCGGACGGGGTGTTGCCTACGCGAAGAAGGGCGACGACGACAAGGCCATCGCCGACTACAACGCGGCCATTTGGTTCGACCCGAAAGACGCCGTTGCGTATTCCAACCGTGGTGCTGCCCGCTCGAGAGAGGGCGACTATGACAGGGCCCTCGCCGACTACAATGAGGCGATTCGGCTCGACCCGAAAAACGCCGAATCCTACAACGGCCGGGGCATCACCTATGGGAAAATGGGCGACTACGACAAGGCCATTACCGACTTCACGGAAGCCATTCGCCTCGATCCCGGAGACGCCGCAGCGTATTACAACCGTGGCATTGCCCACGGGAAAAGGGGCGAACAGGACCGGGCGGTCGCCGACTTCACTGAAGTCATTCGGCTCAATCCGCAGGTCGCCGTTGCGTATAACAATCGGGGCTTTGCCTGCTCCAGGAAGGGCGAGTTTGACAAGGCCATCCTCGATTACACGGAGGCCATTCGGCTCAACCCAAAATATGCAAAAGCACATTACGGCCGGGGTTTTGCGTACTTCAAGAACGGCGAGACGGCCAAAGCATACGCCGACTTCGCCCAGGCCAAGAAGCTGGGCTACAAGGGGAAGTAGGTCCGGCGATGCGCAACCGTGACGGTTGCGGCAATCGCGAATTCTACTTGCCGTCGAGGCCATCCAAGTCCATCGCATTGTGCGCCGGGGCCTTGGGCAACTCGCCGGGCTTGGCCACCGTGGTGATCGACTTCACCACCGGGGAATCCTTGTGACTGGCCATCTCTTTGGCTTCGTCGCTGGCCTCGGGGCTCTTGGCGGAGGGTTTTGCGGCGGCGGCGGCCGGCGACGGGGCCGGCGCGGGATTGCCCGCCGCCGGCTCGCCCTCGGCAGCCTGCGGCTCCGTCGCATGCGCGGTGAAGGTCGTGCGGAGGTAGTTGATCGAGGTCAGGCCGAACACCACGACGTGGATCAGCAGCGCCACGGCGACCCACTTCAGGGTCGTGGTGTTGGACAGCTCGCTGAGCATCTTGGCCGGCGAGGGCTTGGGCCTGGCGGGGGTGATTTGTTTAGGCATCTGGCACCTTTTCGTGATTAAGGCCGCGCGCCGGGGGCCCCAGCGCGCGGCGGGCTTCAGGGTTTCCGCAGGTCGTGGATGACCGCAATGGTGCCACCGGCGGCGCCGATGGCATTGTAGACCGGGCCGTACTGTTTGTACTTCAGCGTCTTGTCGCACCGCAGGCGGACTTCGAGCTCCTTGCCCTTCTTGTTCTCCAGGAGGGCCTTGAGGTGGTTCTCCAGGCCCTTGGCGCTGTCCACCGGATCGCCGTCGAGATAGATCTTGCCGTGGACGTCGACCACGACGCTGTTGGGAGTGTCGGTGCGGCTGGTCCGCGGCAGCGAGGGCAAATCGACGACCAGCTTGTCGCGCATGAACGAGGAGGTCATCATGAAGAAGAAGATGATCAGGCAGGCGATATCGGCCAGGCTGATCATCTGGGTCTCAACGACCGGCTTCGAGCGTCCGCGCGGCATGCGCATGGGGCTATTCCTCCGACATGACCAGGATTCCGCCCGCCCGCTGCACGGCGTACATCACGTCGACGTGTCGCTGGAAGGAGAGGTCGTTTTTGGCCAGCACGACCACGGCGCGCTGGGCCTCGGTCTTCTTGCCGGCGAGCAACTCGCGGATGCGGCCTTCCAGCGACGCGAGGGCGACATGCTGACCGTTGATCGAGAGGGCGTTCTCGCCGGCCTCGACCGTGATGGTGGGGGCGGCCGATCGCGACTTGTCCGAGCTGGCGCCGGGCAGTTCGAGATTCAGCGAGTCGCTCTTGGCGAACGTCGCCGCCAGCAGAAAGAAGATGATGATCTGCCAGGCGATGTCGGCCAGGGAGATGAAGGGGATATAGGGTTCCGGCGGCCGCCGGCGGGCCATTTTCATGGGACGCCCTTTCGCAGTTGCTCGGCGTTCTGCGACTGTGTATCGACCACTTTCTCCACCAGCCGGGCGGCGGCGGCCTGGACCTTGAGGGCGAAATGGTTCACGCGGGTGGTGAAGTAATTGTACTCGACGGTGGCCATGGCGGCGACGATCAGGCCCCCGGCCGTGCAGAGCAGGGCCTCGGAAATGCCCACCCCGACGGCCGCCGGCGTGAGGTTGCCGGCGGCGCTGATCGAGCCGAAGGCCTTGATCATCCCCACGACCGTTCCCATCATGCCCAGAATGGGCGCCAGGCTGGCGACGGTGGCCAGGGTGGTGAGGTTGCGTTCCAGGTAATTGAGCACGTGGCCGCCGTGCTCTTCCATGGCCGCGACGATGCCCTCTTCGATTTCCTCCGGGCGTTTGCCGATGCGCTCCAGGAAGCGCAGTTTCCGCAGGCCGATGCCGAGGGTCTCGCCGACCGGTCCCCCCGTCTCGTTGCACAGCGCGATGGCGGCGTCGATGTCGTTGCGATCCAGGGCCTTGGCAAGCTGGTCCAGCAGGCCTTCGGAATCGATGTTGGCGCGGCGGAGGGTCCACCAGCGTTCGAGGGTCACTCCCAGGGCGGCGACCGAGGCCGCCGTGATGACCCAGAGGGCCCAGCCGCCTTTGATCAGAAATACGATCATGTTGTCCTCTTTCGAAGGTGTGCCCGCTACTTGGCCGGATGCAGATCGGTATAGGTGTTGAAGGCATAGTTCATGATATTGACGCCGAGCTTGAAGGCCCGCGCGACCACCGCGTCGTCCATGCCGGCGCGGTCGTTGCGCCAGGCGTCGCCGAGATCGCCGGGATGATAGTACACCACCCAGCGATCATTGTATCGCAAGCCCAGGCCGCGATTGCCGGCGTGGTGAAACAGCGCCGGGGCGCCGTTGGGAAACTCGAAAGGCTGCTGGTAGATGGCGTCGTCGTTGGGGACATCGGCCCAAGCCAGCTCGGGACACGCCTGGCGGAGGGCGGCGCGGAACGCCTGGTCGAAGACGAAGCTGCCGCTGTCGGCCCAGAGCATGCCGCCCTCATCCAACAGGTACCACCGCAGGACTTTCGCCTCGGCGGGACTGAGCTCCATGCCGCGGGTGCCGGTGATGTAGACGAAGGGCGGGGCGTGGTCCTTGGGAAACTGTTTCAGGTCGTCGATGGGGATGTTTTCCGTGAAGGATTCGACCTGGAAGCCGGTGATCTCGGCGAAGGCGCGGAGCATGTTGAAATCGGCGTCGGAGCCGGTGCGATAATCCCAGTCGCCACCGCGGTACTGGAGGCGGATGAAGCGGACCTTGGCGCCTTCCATGCCTTCGGGCCAGCCGCCCTCGGCGCCGCCGCCTTTGCCCAGGCGCCCGCCCTTGCCGCCCCACTTGCCGCCCCGTTTGCCGCCGGTGGCGACGTAGGTCCGGGCGGTCTCCACCTGGGTTTCCTCCATCACCTTGCTGTCATTTTCGATGTCGGGGCTATAGAAGATGATGGAGCTGTGGGGGTTCACCGTGAACTTCTTGCGCTTCTTGGCCGGCTGTTTTTTCGGCGGGCGGACCAACACCATTTCCACCCCGCCGCGGACGCTGGCCGTGCCGCTGCCCTTGGGCAGGCCGTAGGCCCTCTGCACGTGCGCCCAATTCATCCACAACAGGGGCAAGAAGATCACCAGGGCGTGAAGCACCAGGGCGAAGGTCATTCCCCGGCGCATGAAGGGGTCCTGGCGGCCCCAGAACCAGGCCTCGATGCGCAGGGGATTCCACTCCCGCGAGCCGAGCCGCGCCGTGTGCAAGAAAAACCACCCCGGCCACCGCGTCAGCTTGCGGCCCCAGCGATCCAAGAGTAGGACGATCCGGCCAGCCACGCCAATCCGCAACCTCTTCTTGTAACCGTTCACGGGGACTGCCCCCCTGGGCCAAAGGGGACAGGCACTTTTTTCGGCCCCGACCATGCTTCGCATGGTGCCCGGCTCCGCATGGTGCCCGGGCCGAAAAACGAGCCAGTCCCCGGCCTGTGAACGGTTACAATTTCTTGTTAATCATCTCCAGGTCCTTGCGGACCTTCTCGGCCAGCTTCGAGTTGGGATAGTCGGAGAGCAACTGCTCGGCCTTGGCCCGCGCGGTGGCGTAGTCGCCCTTGCGATAGGCGGCGACTTCCCACTTGTAGAGCATCGCGTCGAGGAATTTCGCGTCGGGGTAGTCCTGGAAGACGCGCTCCATCAAGCCGAGGGCCCGGTCGTAGTCCTTCGTGGAAATATAGTAGTTGGCGATCTTGTCCAGGGCGCTGCCGGCGAACTGCGAATCGGGGTAGGCGTCGGCCACGCGCTTGTAGGCGACCATCACGTCCGCCAGGGCCGGCTCCTGCCCGCTGCCCTCCGCCCGCTGGATGGCCTGTTTCTCCATGATGGCGGCGATGTTGTACTGGGCCTCGGCCTTGAGGTCCGACTTGGGCAAGGCGAGGACGGCGTGGAAAATGCCGATCGCTCCTTCGGGGTCGCCGGCCTCCATCTTCGCCTGGCCGATCCGCAGCAACGCCCGGTCCGCCAGGGTCGAATCGGGGAAGAGCTGGGTGAGCGTCCGGCAGACCTCGATGGCCTCGCCGAGGTTGTCCTTGACCAGCAGCAGGTCCCACTTGATGCTGAAGGCTTCTTCCACCACGGCCCGCTCCAGGCTCGCCTTCATGCTCGTGGCGATGACGTCGTTGACGCGCGACAGGCCTTCGTCGGCCTTTTCCGCCGCCTTGGCCGTCAGCCCCACGTCCTTGAAGATCTGCCCGAGCTTGAGATAGATCTTCGCTTCGATCAGGTCCTTGCGGACCTTGAGGTCGACGGAGTCCACGACGCGCTGCTCGATCTTCACGTCCTGGAATTGGCCCAGCAGCAGTTTCGCGGTGGCCGCAATGGTCCGCGGCTCCCGCGACACCATGCTGACGTCGTTGACGTATTCCGCCACGAGGTCGTCGCCCTTGGCGACGTGCAGCTTGCCGTCGCCCTGCACCGGCGGCTCGTCGGGCTTCAGCAGGCGCAGCCCCAGCGAGCCGGTGAACATCCCCGTGTGCGATCCGGTTTCCACCAGCGTGGTCTCGACGGTGTCGCGGGTTTTGTAGCGGTCCTCTTGGGCCTCCGCGTCGGCGGCCGTCTTCTCGTCCTTGGGCGCCTTGTAGCGCGAGGAGACTTTGACGGTGATCCGCGCCGGGTCCTTGCTCACGCTGCGGTTCATGTCCTTGACGCGGAGAAAGGCCGGCTGATCGGCGAAAACCCCCTGGACGTACTGGCGATACGCCCCGTCCGTGAAGCCGATCGAGGCGGTCGAGACCATGCGGACGCGGGCGAGGACTTGTTGATTGACCTTTCCCTCGGAGGTATAGCGATTGATGTAGCTCACGGTCACCTCGTCGCCGCCGGTGATTTGCAGGCGGCCGTCGCCGGGGACCGGCTCGCCGAGTTCGGTCTGGATCGAGCCCAGCCAATACTCGCCGCTCTTTCCGAAGGGGGCCAGCACGACTTCTTCCGCGTCGCCGCTCTTGGCGCTGACGCGGACCTTGACCTTGTCCTTGGCGGTATTGAGGACGACGAGGTTCTTGTCGGCGACCTTGATGTAGAGCCGCTGCCCGGCCTCCGCGCAGGCCTCGCCCTTGGTGTCGGCCGGCACGCTCGTGCCCACCAGCTCCATGGCTTCGATGGCCTTGGCCCAGTGGCCGAGCTTGAAATGGCATTGGCCGATGTAGTAATAGGCTTCGTTGGCGAAGACGCTCCAGGGATATTCGGTGGTCACGCGGCGGAGGTCGGTGAAGGCGCCGTCGAAGTTTCCCCGCTCGTACTTGCAGATGCCCGCCTGGTAGAGCCCTTCGGCGCGCTCGTCGGGGTCTGCGGACTCGGCCAACTGTCCGAAGGCCTTCGCCGCCAGGTCGTATTGATGTTTGCCCATCTGGTATTTGCCGATCGCCAGGTGGGCGCGGAAGCGGGCCTTGGTCTTGGGAAACATCTGCGGCACCGTTTGAATCATCTTCAGGCCGCGATCTTCCTCCTTGGCTTCGATCAGCTCCAGTCCCTTGGCGAGCATGTCGTTGGCCCGGTACTCCATTTTCCGCTCCTCGTCGGCCCGCGCGGCGGGCGGGCGGGCAGCGTCGGGGGCGGCGGCCCGCGCCGGCCCGTGCAGCGCGAAGCCCAGCAGCAGGACGGCAAGCAGGGCCGTCGCAAAACAGGAAACGATCTGCCTGGTGTGAATGGCTGGCATGGGAGGGACCTTTCTTGTGCTGTCGGCTAAGATTGCGTTTTCAGCCTCTTCAATGTGCTGTCGGCAAGGATTGCGTTTTCCATCTCTGAGGTGTCGTTACTGGTCGGATACTCCGCCGCCGGAAAGCACGCCGTTGTCTTCCAGCCAGCGGTGCGCCGCGGCCGACTCCTGGGACTTCGGATACATCTTCATGATCCGCCGCGACTGCGCGACGGCGTTCTTGCGGTCGTGGGCCTCGATCAGATAGGCCGCCCGCTGCCATGCGGCGCGCGAGGCATCGTCGGGAAACATGGCCTCGATCTCCGTCAACGTGGCCAGGGCTTCCTTCAGTTTGTTCTCGCGGTGGTAGCACTCCTGGATTTCCCACAACGTTCCAGGAGGCTGGTTGATCTGCTCGAAGAGCTTGATCGCCTTCTCGTATTGCCCGGTGTGCTCCTTGTACACCTCGGCGCGATTCCACACGGCCCGCTGCTTCCACTGCGGGTTGCCGCCCTTCTCCACCTCTTCCAGCCGCGCCGTCGCCTCGGCCCATTTGTTTTCATGGGCCAGCAGCTCGTAATCCTTGAAGAGGGCAAGGATCTTGTCTTGGATCATCGGCAGCAGATAGCGGGCCCGCTCATACTGCCCCTGCTGGTTGAGGAAATCCACCAGGCGGGCCAGCTTGTTGTCGGCGTCGCTCTTGTCCTTGATCTGCTTGATCAGCGCCAAGGCGTCGTTGGCGGCCGCTTCGCGCGATACCCGGTCTCCCCACAGGGAGGTGAGAAACTGCAACGCCAGCTCGTGATAGCCCCAGGTGTCGCCGGCCTTGTCGAACCACTCGCGCCGGGATTTCAGGTATTGGTAGAAGGCCTTCATGTCCTCGGTCTTGAGTTTGTTCTTCTCGATCCTGTCCTTCTCCGAAGCGGCGGCATATTTTTCCCAGTCGGTGGAAAATCCGTTCCAGGCCACGCCGTAGGCCCGCTCGACGAGACGTTTGCGCACCGGGGCGTCCGCGCGGTTCCGGTCGTTGACCAGCCACGCCTCGTAACCGGCATAGTCGCGATTCTTGACGTACCAGGAAATGACGTTGTTGGCGGCGACGTTGGCTTCTTCGTCGTTTTGCCCCGTGTAGTTGGCGACCACCTGTTTCCAGCACTTCACCGCGGCTTCGTACTGCCGCCGCGACCAGTAGTGGTCGCCCAGCCTGCGGATCGCCCCCGCCGTCAAGGGCTGGTCCTTGTAGCGCGGGTCGTCGGCCAGCGCGCGGAAGGCACGGACGCCCTTGAGCATGTCGCCGTTGTCCAGTTGCGACAGGCCGATGTGGTACAAGGCCGCGGCGCAATCCTCCACTTTCTCGGGAAAATAGTCGATCACTTCCTGGTACACCTTGACGGCCGTGTTGCGGTTGTTCGACTGCTCCAGGCAGTAGCCGCGCATGAACAGCATATAGGAGAGCATCGAGGAGTCGGGAAACTCCGCCTGAAACTTCTCGAACTCGCCGGCCGCCGTCTTGTAGTCCTGCTTCTCCACCAGCGCGGCGGCCTTGTCGTACTGCCGCCGCTCGAATTGGTTGAGGCCCTGGTAACGGGCCGCCGGGAGCTGCCAACTCCACGCCACGGCCTCGGCCGGCAACACCGCCGGGCAGGCCGCCGCCAGCGCCACGATCACCAGAGACAATCGCTTCATGCACTCAGCTCCTCGTATTCCGCACACAGTATCCCGCACACGCCGTGTGCGGAGAGGCGGCACACGGCGTGTGCCGGATACTATCTTGCCGCAAATCGGCACACGGCGTGTGCCGGATACTATTGTGCCGGATACTATCGTGCTCACGGGGTCGGCTGCTCTTCCATGCGGGTGAAGGCCTCGTCGGTCAGCCGGCCGCGGGCGTACTTGGCCCAATCGCTGTCGGGATAGTCCCACGTCAGCCGCTTGAAGCCGCGATAGGCGTTCTTGCCGTCTCCCGCCTTGAAATAACAATCCCCCATCCAATACATGGCCTCGGCCCGCAACGCCTTTTCGTCCTGGTATTCCTCCACCAGCGAGCCGAAGAGCTTGGCGGCCTGGGCGTAGGTCTTCTGCTTCAACGCGCACTGCGCCGCCAGGAAGAGGGCCTGCGGCGCCATCTTGTGGGTGGGGTTCTTCTGCTTGAAGTTGAAGAAGATCTTCGCGGCGACCTGGTACTTCTCCTTCTTATAATAGTAGTTGCCCAGCCGCAGGGTGGCGTCGGCCACGAAGCCGCTCTCCGGGTAGACGTAGGTCAACTTCACGTATTCCTCGCAGGCGGCGTCGAAATTCTCCATCTTCTCATAGCAGATCGCCTTCTTAAACTGCGACGCCGCGGCATATTCGGAATCCGGATACGAGCTGATCACCCGCGCATAGCGGCTCACCGCTTCCCCCAGGTCCCCCAGCTCTTGCGCCAGGTTCGCCAGCAGGTAGTCGCCCTGGGCCGCCAGGCTGGTTTGCGGGTAGTCGCGAATGGCTTCCTCGAGGATCGCCTTGCCGCGGGCGATCTCCTCGTCCGCCTTCTTCTTCTGCTGCAGCTTGCGGTGTTCCTTGGCCATCTCGAAAAGCGCCTCCGCCGTGAGGAACTGCGTCTTGACGGCCATCTCCGGATCCTTGAACTGCTTGCTGAACACGGCCAAGGAGGCGTCGGAGCCCTTGGCGACGTGCCCCACCTGGGTGACGGTCATCGTTCCCGGCGGAGAGACGCACTCCGGGTCGTCGTAGGTGAAGGTGACGTCGTCGCCGAAGGTCACGTAGAGCTTGTCGCCCTTGTTGGCCGGCAGCGGCGGGAGCTTGCCGTCGGGCCGCCGCTGGCCGATGAATTCCGGCTGGAAGCTGGTCTCGAAAACGCCCGAGTGCGGCAGCGTCTCCGTGAGCGTGAGCGTCAGCTTGTCGCCGGATGCCGCCGCGGCCCGCACCTCGACCGTGTCGCGGGCATCGGAGCGGTCTTGGTCGGGATCGACGACGCGGAGGCAGAATTTCCCGCCCAGATGGATCGTGTCGCTTTGCGCGGTGAAGCTCGGGTCCAGCAGTTCCAGGCGGCCGTCGGAGAGCAAGCGCACCTTCCAGTCGGTGGTCTGCTTGGTTTGCGGGTCTTCGTACTTCAGGTGCACCACGTCGCCCCCGGCCACCCGCAGCGTCGGCACCCGGTTGGCGTGCCCGGCGGCGTCGGTGGTCGGCGGCGGGGCGATCCCCAGGCCCTCGTCGCCGTAGGACACCTGGTCGCTGATCGGGTCGCCGCGCTTGGCCAACTGGAAGCGCACGATGCCGGAGAACGTCCCCTCCTGGAGCATTTCTTTTGCATCGCGGCGGACGGTGCTCTGCAACTGGATGGGAAATCCCTTGGCCGCCGCCAGGGCGTCGATGGGGACAATCTCCAGCGGCACTTGGAGCGACGTCGGCTTCTTGCCCTCGCGGGCCGCGGCCTTCATCTCCGACTCCGCCACGGCCGTCACGTACATCACGCTGGCCGAGTTCAAGGCATTTTTCGGGCAGGTCACCTCGAACAACAGCGGCGCGCCCAGCGCCACCACGACGGTTTCCTCGCTCTTCGCCGCGGCGGCCGCCGCGACGGCGCCTGGCGGCTGATACTGCGGATGCCGGGCCACCACCTGGTCCGCCAGAATCGGCGGGGCCCATCCCAGCCGGGCCTTGATGCGGCTCTTCCTGGCGATGGCCTGGTTGCTGGTGTCCTCGATCTGTTTGACGCTGGTGCGATAGATCAGGCACTTGGCGGCTCCCCCGCCGGCTTCCATCACGGAGCAGGTCCGCTCGATGGGCACGCCGGGGTCGGTATTCTCCTTATCGAGGTAGGAGACCGTAATCTGGTCGCCGGGCAGGACCTTGATCTGGTCCTGCCGCGTGCGGTCGCCAATCTTGAGCGTGGCCAGGAAGACGCCGGCGTGGTTGTCCAGCGAGGAGTCGCCGTTGATGGCGGTTTCCAGCGCCTTCAGCGTGAGTTTCTCGCCGGAGGAGGTGGCCACGCTGACGTCGACGGTGTCGCGATCGTCGGAAATGTCCGCATCGTGATCGTCGACGATCACCATAAGCTGATCACCCACGCGGCACCGCCGCGCGGGATGGTACAGGATGTAGCGGCCGTTGCCGGGACGGTCCAGGATCTCCTCGTACGCCAGCATGATCGAGCCGTTGTAAAAGGCCGCGTCCAGGTCGCTGGCCAGCGATTTCGACCCGCCGATGGCGCGTCGGTCCTCGTAGCTCACGCGGATGCGATCGCCCGGCGCAATCTGCAGCGCCTGGCTCTTCTTGCCGCTGGAGAAGTCCTCGGCGACCGGCACGATCACGTTTCCCTGCTCGTCCTTGAGGGTGACGCTCTTGACGGTCACCCCCGTGCCGACGAAATCATTGAATACCAGCCGCATCTTCCGCAAGCGCTGCGGCTGGTCCAGCAGCGTGGCCACCAGGGCGTCGTGGTCGATCTTGAGCGTTGCCTTCGGCTTGAGGAAGGCCGCGATCTCGGGGCGCTCCTTCGTGGAAAACCAGCCGCGCGGCAAGGGCTCGAACGTCCCCTCGTCCGTCTCGTAGCCGACGACGAACTTGCTCTGCCGGACGTAGTCGCGGGCCAGGACCTCCAACTGATGGATGCCCTTGGCCAATTCGATGCGACTGGTGTTCCTGAGGGTCTGCTCGTTCAGCGGGCCGCCGAGCACCTGCTGCCGGTCGACAAACAGGTAGGCGGAGGCCCATTGTCCGGCGGGCGGCTGGAGGAACTTGAGCGTCAAGGCGCGGGAGTGGGGGAGGTAGAACACGCCCGTCATCCGCGCCGTGAACCAGGCGTCGGTGTTTTCTTTGCGCGGCGCGTCTTTCTGGCGGTCGAAGGCGGCGGTGTCCAGGGTCGTTGGTCCTTTTCCGATCGCCTTGACCAGCCCGCGCCATTGCTCGAGCGTCTCGCCGCGCGACTCCTCGAGGACCTGGAGTTGCACTCCGCCCTTGGTTGCCTGGGTGCGCGGGGGATAGTGGGCCAGCTCTTCATAATCGCCGGCCAACTGCCATTCCAGCGTGGCCTCGCGGAGGGAGGCGGCGTTGGGGATTTCCGCCCGGTAGCTCGACACCAGGTGCGAGCCCATGGTATCGACTTCCAGCCACTTGGGCTGCTTGCCGTCGGCCAGGCTGACCCAGGGGGCCGGCGAAGCGGAATTGATGACGCCGTTGACGCCCCGGCCTTCCTCGGTGTCGGAAGCGGTCGCCTTGGGCCGCGGGATGCCGGTGGGCACCGCCCCGCGGAAGATCCCGCTGTGCGCCGCCGTCTCACGCAGCTCGAAGCCCTCCAGGACGTCGCCCGAGGATGTCTTCAACGCCACCTTGACCGTGCCCGGGAGATCGCCCGTGTTGGCCGCCGGGTCGATCACCTGCACGAAGATATTTCCGCCGGGGCGGACGGTGAAGGCATTCCGGTCGCGTTCATAGCGCCGGAGGTGATCGTCCGGCGAGCCCTGCCTGCCCTGGTCGGCCTCCTGGAGGCGGCGTTCCAATTCCACTTTCTCCTCCTCGGTCTCCGTGAGGATCTGGCCGGAGCTGGCCATCAGCCGCGCGTCGTAGCGCACCTCCATGGTCTTGGGCGGGTAGTTCAGGCCGTTGGCCTTCTGGAACGATTGCTCGATCTCGTAGCTGATCTCGTCGTCGCCCCGCAACTCCAGCATGGTGTTGTTCTTGCGGGCCCTGCCGAGCATGGTGGGAATCGTGGCGACAAAGAGATTCTTGTTGGCCGAGCTCGGCAAGAGCCGCACGCACTCTTCGTCGCCCCCCTTGCTCGTCTTGAGGATCACGGGGATCCACGCCTTGCCGCGCGCCACCGAGAGGTTGGCGTCGTTGAGCGTCAGCGTCAGCACCTGTCCGGGAATGACGATGGTGGTCAGCCTGGGGTTGCCGATTTCCACTTCCGTGTACTGCAAGCCGCCGGGCAGGTGCAGGTTCACCTCGCCCTGGAGCAAGGCCGCCTCGACGTGGTCCGCGACGCGATCCCTTACCTTGTGCAGGTTGGCGGCCGCTTCCTTGTAGTCGCCTTGCAGGTAGGCCATTTTCGCGTAGAAATAGTAGCCGTCCGCCTGCACCTGCACCTGGTCCGAATCCACCAGCCGCGCCAACAAGCCTTCCGCGGCGCTGTAGTCCTTGGTCAAGATCATCAGGTTGATCAGGTGGTTGACCGCCAGGGCGCCGGCCTCCGTCTTGTTGTACAGCGGGTTGTTTCTCAGGCTGTCGAACTCCAACCGCGCGGCCTGGTAGTTCTCCATGTCCACGTAGATATCGCCCTTGGTCAGGCTCACGCGCGCCGCGACGTCGGCAGGCAGATCTTTCTCCCGCAGCAGAATGGTCATGGCCAGATCGAGGGCGCCCCGGAGCTGCTTCTGCTTCCGCATCTGCTCCAGGGTCCAGGTCACGTAAGCGGGGTCCAGCGACGTCCATTCTCCCGCCAGCAGATTGAGTTTCGCTCGCGTCAGTTCCCAGGCCTGCGCCTCGTTGCCCAGCATCAGCGCGTGGGCGGCGGCATAGAGGTCGTAGGCGGGATGGGTCGCAGGCACGGGGATCAAGCCGGGAATCTGCAAGGCCGCGGTGGCCTTCAAGATCGCCAGTTGCCTCCGCGACTCCTCCGGCACGTCGCCGTTGTGCTCCGCGGCCGTCACCACCGCAAACGCCAACTCGTAGGCCTTCTTCGCCTCCAGCTTGGTCACCAGGGGCTTCAGACGCTGGGCCAGGACCTGTTGCCACTGGTCCACGCCGATGCGCGGGTAGCTCGCCCTCAGCACCCCGGCGTAGGCTGGCATCCAGCGCATCAGTTGGTGCCAATTCTCCTTTTCGATCTGCTCCTCCATGGCCCCTTCGTAGGCGGAAAGCAGCCATTCGTTGCCCCAATCGGTCGTCGCCCCCGCCACCGTCATCTTTGCCAGCAGGTGTTGCAGCGCGATGAAATCGGCGTACTCGGGCTTGCCAAAGAACTTGCCGCCCCCAACGCTCAGCAGATTGGCCAGTCCGCCGTGCAGGGGCACGGTCGCCCATTGCTCCGGCGGCACCTGCTCGTAAAACGGCTTGACCACCTTCAGCAGCGTGTAATACCGCATGCCCGGCGTGAGCGTGGCGCCTGGCTCTTCCGGCAGGTTGATCCAGTCGAAGAGCACCGCGCAGGTTCCCAGCAGCCCCGCCGGCCGCTGCTGCTTGACCATGGCCAGGTATTCCGACAACAACGCCGATCCGTCGCTGGCCTGACCACAGCGGAATTGCAGGCTGATCGCCTCGAGCTCGCGGGCGACGTCCGCTTGTCCGCTGCGGGCGGCCTCGTCTTCCTCGAATTTCAGCAGTGCCCGGCTGAGCGATAGCGGCACCTTGTGCGCGCTGTTGGCCCAACCAGTAAGGGTATCGATGAAGCCGGTCCACCAGGCGCGGTCCTTGAACTCGAATCCCGGGGTATTGACGAGCTTGTCCAATTCAGGAATCACGGCGGGCCCGTTGTACTTGGGGTTGGACAACTGCCGCGCCAGAAATTTGGCCGCCGCCTCTCCCATCTGGGGGAAATAGCCGGCCAGCGCGATCGGTTTTCCGTCGTTGGGGTACTCCACCAGGGAGATCCAGCTCAACGCCACCGGGTCCAGCTTGGCGTTGGCCCCCAGCAGCGCGAAATAGAAGGGCAGGATCCTGTAGAGGTCCGCTCGGCCCTTCTCGACGCCCGCCAGTGCCGGCAGGATTCCCTGCTGAGGATCCGTCCATAACGGCCCCGGTCCCACTCGCGGGGCCCACAACTCCGCCCAGGCCAACCGGGTCGCATCGGTGTTCCAGGCCAACTGGCGGTGCAGCAGGCAGATTTCCGCGGCCTGGACCTCCGCCCGGTCGCGGGCCGCATCGGCGTCCGCCGGCACGGCCCCCTTGTACTCCTGGAGGAACTTCTCCGCCACGGCGTAGGCCGCCATGCCGGGATTGGCGAGCCCTGGCGCGCCGGCCGCCGCGAGGCCGGCATAGGCCCGCATGGCCGGATCGGACGGCGCCGCGGCCAGGCGATATTCCTGCTGGATCGCCTGGAACTCCGCTTTGGCCGCCAACACCTTGTCATTGGCCATCTGCTTCAACAGCTCGGTCATCGGCGCGCTGGGACCCGTCTTGCTGAAGCACTTCCGCAGCAAATCCATTTTCTCCGCGAGGCTGAGGTCGGGGCTGCCGAGGCTGTTGCTGGCCAGGTATTGCCAACTAAACGTGTAGGGATTCGCGGCCAGGTAGTCCTGGGTCGCCGCCAGCAACTCCGCCTTCTTATGCAGCGCGGCGTAAAGCCCCAGGATGTTGGCGCGGAAATTCCAGGTGTAGCGGAGGCTCTTCCCCTTCAGGTGCTCGGCCACGACGCGGTCGAAATCCGCGTTCTTCGTCAGTTGCAGCAGCTCGATGACGGCCTGGCCGTCGAGCATCGCAAAATGCCTCTGGAGAAACGCCGTCCGTCCCGCCGGGTCCTGCGGCCAGCCTTGCTGCATCGCCGCATTCTCGGCGGCGAACTGCGCCATCTGCGCCGGCAGCCGCGCATGCACGGCGTCGAACTTCTGCTCCAGCGCCTCGCGCGTCACCAGCGCCTTGCCCTTGACGTTGAACACGTCGGGCAATTGCCAGATCAACCCCAGGAACTGGTGGTAGTCCTCGGGGTTGGCGCTCCTCTGATAGATGGTCTCCAGCGCCAGGAACTCCCGTCCCAAGCGCAGCCGCGTCTCCTCGTCCTTCACGTTGCGGACAAGTCCGAACCAGTTCAATAGGCACCAGTTGGAGATAGAGGAGACGGAGCCTTGCGGCGGCACACCCCAGGTCTTGGCCATGTCGATGGCGAACTGGACGCGCTGCTGGTCCGTCAGCCCCGCCTGGCCCTGGTTGATCAGGTTCATCAGGTTCTGGCCGTTGGCCGGGAGGTGCTTTGCCGCCACCAATGCCGCCCGCCAGTAGCGGTCGCGCGGCTCGCGGCCGAAGATGTAATCGTCGCAAGCCGAATAGAGCCATTGGTGCACGATCTCGACCCGCGCCGGGTCGGGCCACTTCTGCATCAGGTAGTCGGCCAGGGCCAGCAACTGCTCGCCGTCGCGATGGCCGGCGAAGTGGCGCCACTGCATCTCGGCCAGGCCCCAGGCGCGGTCGGTGGCGCCGAATGTCTCCACGTACTTGCGGAACTCCTCCAGGTAGCCGTCGCGCTTCAGGACGTAGGCCAGTGCGCTTTCCAAGGCCTCTTGCTTTTGCGTTTCGGCCCGCGCATAGGCCAGGTAGCGGGTCAGCGCCAGTGGTTCGTCGCTGAGGATCTCGGCGATCTTCGCGCCGGTGAGCAGCAGGTGCGGATCCTGCTGCTGCTTCAGCAGCACGACGAGCCGCGACTCGGCCGTCACCGGCTTGCCGGCTTCGATGGCCGCCGCCAACGATACCCGCAGCGCCTCCGCGCTGGGCGTGCGGACAGCCAGGTCCTGGGAGAGGATCTTGTCGACCGCCTCGTAGTTCTTCTGCGCCAGTTGCGCCTTGGCGTCATCGAGCGCCGCGGCGTGGGCAAAGGCCGCAGGAAACATCGCCGCCAGGGTAAGAAACCAGGTTGTCCACGACAAGTTGTTCATCGCTGGCTCGCTTTCTGTAGAGCAATTTGCAGGGATCTTCTCCGGACCCACTTCGCACGTGTCCGAGCAGCCGCTGGAGCAAGGATTGTTGGAGGGCAGTGAGGAATCGACCCGCCCGAGTCCTGCCTTGCGGCCGTACGGGCTATTGCTGTCGAAATCCCGGCGTGTAAGACGCGGCCTTTATTATACCTGCGCAGTTTAGAGCTTGCAAAAATCCTTTGCGCGGATTCTCTCTTTCTTCAGCCTGACCACCTATCTACCGCCGTGACAATAGGTTGCGCCGCGGCAGCCAGCGCGATTCCTGCCCCATTTGGTCAAGAAACTCCGCCGACCGCCAAAACCTTCAGCGACGGGCGACAAATCCAGCTTGCTTCCACCTGGCGTGGCATACTTCGCTCGGGCCGTCATCGCTACACTCTTTCGGCGGGTGTCCCCAAGAAAGCCTCGCCCGCGGCTTGCGGCGGGTCTGCGCCCGATCTAAAATCCAAGTGTTCGGTTCCCAGCGTCCGCACATCCCACCTAGCTTTCCCACCTTTTGAAGGAGCCGAGTAATGACCCGCCGATGGACTAATCTCTCTGCGTTGTTGGGCCTGGCGCTGTGGCTTGCGATGCCCAGCGGCGCGGCCGCTCAGCAGGCAGCAACACCCGACAAGCTGAACCTCGTGGTGGGCGAAATCGCCGACCTGAGCGTCGCTTCCAGCGGCACCACGCCGGTCCGCGTCACCAGCTCCAAGCCGGGCATCGTCGAGGTCACGTCGCGCAATCGGCTCATCGGCCGCAGCGCAGGCGTCGCCGAAATCGCGGTCGCCCAGGGCAGCCGCAGCCGCACCGTCGAGGTCGGCGTCGCCAAGGCCGAGTTCCAGTCGATCGCCGTCGATCCGCCCCGCGTGGTGCTGGCGGTAGACGAGACGGTTTTCCCCCGCGTCGTCGCCCGCGTCCAGGGCGACCCGACGGGGCGCGAGGTGGAGTTGGCCCCGGAGCTGCTGGTCTGCGACAAAACGCCATCGCCCCGCTATGCCGATTTCGACGCCCAGCGGATGGAGTTGCGGGGGATCATGCCAACGGACAGGAGTTCGCCGCAGACGCTGGCGATGCACTTCGCCGCGCTGGCGGCCAAGGCCCCGGTGGAAGTGGCCGTCGCGCCGCTGCGGCTGGAACTGACCCCCGCCGGCCCGCTGGACCTGCCCCTGGGACAACAGGTGCGGCTGCAAGGCTGGGCCCATTACAACGGCTCGCGAGTGGTCGCCGTCGCCGGCCCGCGCTTGACTTGGCAGATCGACAAAGCGGTCAAGTCGGCGCCGGGCATCGAACTGCGGGGCGATAAGGTGGTCGCCTTGAAGGCCGGCGGCGGGCCGCTTTCCATCTCGGCCAGCTACTTCGGCACGCGGTCCAATACGGTCGTATTCCGATCGGTCCAACCCGATCCCAACCTGACCCTGCGGGTGGATGTCGATCGCACGATTCGCCTGGCCGGCGAGCCGGGACAACTCGCCCCGGCGGCCACCGGCCCCCGCGGCGACGTCGAGCTGGTCCCCGAAATGGCAGACTATAAGAGCGCCACCCCGGCCATCGTCGAAGTCGATACGAAGCTGGGCAGTTTCCGCGCCGTCGCGGCGGGCGAAGCGACCGTCACCGTCAGCCATCCCGCCGCCAAGCAGCCGGTGACCGTGAAACTCCGCGTCTTCGCTCCGGCCAAGGCCCGACTGGTCTTCGCTCCGGACGCCGTGGCGCTGGCCGTCCACCAACAAGCGGCCCTCCCCTTGTTCCTCGAGGTCCAAGACGGCGGCAAGACGCAAAGGGCGGCCATGGCAGGGCCGGGCATCACCTATGGCGTCGCCCAGCCGGACGCCGTCCGCTGGTCGCCGCCGCTGCTGCTGGGCTTGCTGGCCGCCAAGCCCTTTGCCCTGACCGCCAGCTATGCCCCCTACTTGAAGAGCACGGCCACCGCCCGCGTCGAGGTCTTGGCGGCGGCTGACACGGCCGCTTTGCGCGTCGTTCCCGCGACGGCTTCGCTGGCCGCCGGGCAGACCGTTTCCCTGGCCGTGGAGCAACAACTGCCGGGTTCCGGGCAGTGGACAGAGGTCCGCCCCGACGCGGTCAGTTGGACGGTGCCGACCGAGGCGATCTGGACGCCGGCCAGTGCGTCGTTGCGGCCGGCGCTCGGCATTCCGCCGCAAGCCAAGGGTGAGATCCATTTGCGGGCGGAGTTCGCCGGCAAGGAGGCCCTGGCGGTGGTGCGCGTCAAGGACCGCGGGCCCGAGACGGCCGACCCGGCCGCCCGGCTGGTCGCCGTCCGCGAACCCGTCGGCCAGTATCTGCCTGTCGGCACTCAGCAGCGCTACACCATCATGGTCGAGGGCAAGGACGGCCGCCAGGAGCCGGCCACCGGCGTCCGCTGGTCCCGCGATTTCGAGGACAAGTACGTGAAGTGGCAGGCCCCGGTGCTGACGGCCAAGGAGGCCGGGGCCGACCCCTGGCTCCGCGCCGAGGTGGGCGGACGCACCGTGCTGCTGCACGCCACGACCTATGTGCCGGACAAGCTCGCCGCCGGCGACAATCCCGACGCCCCCGTCGAGGTCGCGATCCTCAGCGACCAGGGCCCGGCGGTCCAATTCCCCGTGGGGGCCGCGTTCGACGACTTCCGTGTCGAGGCCCGCTACCGCGACGGCTACACCCGGCTGGTTACGAAGCAAGCGCTGCTGATCACCCCCGGGTCGCCGCTGAGCGCCCCGCTGACGCCCAGCAACGGCCGCCTGATCGGCATGCATCCCGGTCAGACATCGGTCGCGGCTGAATTCGCGGGCATCCACACGAAGAAATTCCTGGACGTGACCGTCGCCGAGGACATCGAGGCCGATGAAATCTGCGTCGTCCCCGCCCCGGTCGCTTTGCTCCGCGGCGAAACCGTCCGCCTGGGCGTCGTCGGCAAGAAGGCGGGCAAGTCGATCGGCGACATCACCGACCTCGCCAGCGTCGCCTGGCAATCGGACAACCGCCGGATCGCCCGCGTCGAGGGCCGTGCCCTCATCGCCGTCCAGCCCGGCCAGGCCAACATCACCGCCAGCGTCGGCTCGATGACCAGCCCGCCCGCCAAGGTCAGCGTGGTCGATTCCATCGCCGACCCCCTCCGCGCCGAGCCAAGAGCGATCCGCCTGGCGGTGGGTCAAGGCGTGCGGGTCGGCTCCGAATTGACCGTCTCCCGCGGCGACATGGACGTCAGCGCCATGTGCACCGTCGCGTCGCTGCAGCCGGACTGCGTCCGCTACATCCCCGAGACGCGAACGCTGGTGGGCGTGGCGCCGGGACCGGCCCAGGTGGCCTTGACGCTGGGCGATAAGTGCACCAACGTCGCGGTCGAGGTCTCGTCGGTGGCGGTGAGCGGCACCGGCGCTGAAGCCGTCGCCGGCGACGTCCGCATCGAGCCGGCCAACACCGTCCTGGCCCCGGGGCAAGGGGATACCCTGCGCGTCTTCGCCGGCCTGGCCGATTGCACCGCCGCCGTGACCCTGGTCAGCTCCGATCCCAAGGTGGTCGCGATCCGGGGCAACACGGTCTGCGCGCTCGCGCCCGGCAACGCGGAAATCTACGCCCGCTTCCCCGGCGGCACTGCCCTGGGAAGGGCCTATGTGACGGTCAACAACGAGCAGATCACCGAGTTGATCGCCGATCCCTTGCGGCTGGAGGCCGGCGACGCCGCCCGCTTGCTGATCCTCGGCAGGACCGCTTTCGGCATCCATGAGTTGTTCCCCCAGGCCGATCTGAAGCTTTCGGCCCACGGGCAGAATCCCGCCGCGATCGCCCTGCCCGGCGGCACGTGGGTCAAGGGCGTCGCCGCCGGCGAGGCCGTGGTGGAAATGACCTGGCGCAACAACCTCAAGGAGCAAGTGGCCGTGACCGTAGCCAGCGGCCCCTGGAGCGATCTGCAAATCAGGCCGGCCCAGGCGACGCTCAATAAAGGCCAGGCGCTGAAATACGAGGTGACGGCCGTCAAGGGCGGCCGCGTCCGCGTCGTCGGGCCGGATCAGGGCCTGCAGTTGGTCGTCGGCGACGCCAACGTGGCCCAGGTGTTGGACGACCTGAGCGTCGGCGCCAAACAGGAGGGCCGCACCACCGTGGTGGCCAAGTTCGGCTCTCTCAGCGCCGAGGCCGCCCTGGACGTGGTCGCCGGAAACGCCGTGGCCACCGGCGTCGTCGGCAGTGGCGGCGTCATCGTTCAACCCCCGGGGGTCACGATGACCGACCGCGGCGAGCGCGTCTTCCAAAGCGGCACAACCGCCGATGCGCAGACCACGCCGGACTTGACAACCGTGGACGTGAAGGCGGCCCGCCTGGTGGCTACCCCCGATCCCCTGGCGATTTGGATCGGAGAAAGCGGCAGCCTGGGGAGCGTGAAGCTCGATCCGGGCGGCGGGCAGCCTGCCTTCCCGGTTGATTGCCAGGTGACGGCGCCGGACGGACAAACCGTGGTCAGGGTGGATTACGACAACAAGATCATCGGTCTTCTCAAGGGCGGCGTGCAGTTGACCCTTACGCCCAGCGACTCCAAACTCCAGAGCCTCTCGACCAACGTGGCGGTGCAGGTGGACAACCCCGACCCGTTACGCATCGACCCCGCCGATATCACGCTCCAGGTGGGCGAATCGACGCCGCCGGTCACGCTCAGCGGCAAGGGTCCGGACGGCATCCCCTACCAGGCGGCAGCCACCCTGGAAAACCAGGACGAAAAGGTGCTGGTCGCCGTGCCCGACGCCCCGGGTCGCTTCGTCGCCAAGGCGATGGGGCGGACGCAGTTGAAAACCCGCTACAGGGGTGTCGACCTCCTCGCCACGGTGATCGTCACCGGAAAGCGGTTCGAAGAGGTGAAGACCACTCCCAACCTGGGCAATACGCAGTTCGACGTGACCATCGAGGTGCTGGCGGCCGCGGCCGAGGGGCCCTTGGCCTATCGGGTTTACGTGGACGGCGAACCGGCCCCCGACGCCTGGACGCCCAGCGAACCGCGGGGAGACGCGCGCCGCGTGGTTCTGCACAGCGCAAAACTGGCCTACGGGACGCCGGGCACGCTCTACCACCTCGTGATCGAGGCCCGCGATGCGGCCACCAAGCAGGTGCAGCAATATCCGCTGACGCTCCCTACGGCCGCGCCCCCCGCGCCTGAGAAAAAGAAGTAGCCTCCGTTGCTGGAGGTGGCAAGCAGTAGGGTGGGACGAGCGGAGCGAAGTCCCACCATGGGAAGACAAAGGAGAACATCCGTGCGACACTTTTTCTATTGCGACACGGTGGGACGACTCGGCTCCCTGGGACTCCTCTTGCTCCGCTTGGTGATGGGAGCGGCATTCGTGCTGCACGGCTGGACGAAGATCCAGAACCCCTTGGGCTGGATGGGACCGCAAGCGTCCGTGCCCGCGATCTTCCAGGCGCTGGCGGCGCTGGCCGAGTTTGCTGGAGGCATGGCCTTGATCGTCGGCCTCCTTACCCGCCTTGCCTCGCTGGGGATCGCGACGAACATGATCGTGGCACTCGCCATCGTTCACTTGCCGCAAGGCGATCCGTTCGTGGGCAAGGGGCAGTCCTATGAACTGGCCGCCGTCTACCTCGCCTGCGCCATCCTGCTGCTGCTCTTGGGACCGGGACGGCTTTCGTTCGATGCCCTGTTCTTCAGCAAGTCGTTTGGGGCAAAGCCGGGCGCCCCGTGAACGGTTGCCTCTTGCCATACGCCTGTGCTACACGTCCGCCGGGAGTTATAATGTCGGTAGACAACTCCTGGCAAGGCGCAGCGAAATGGCAGAACCCAAGATCGCCGGCCGAAAACCGTTCCGTGTACGACTCGAAGCGGGCCAGTACTGGTGGTGCGCGTGCGGCCAGTCCCAGTCGCAGCCGTTTTGCGACGGATCGCACCAAGGCACGGCCTTCACGCCCTTGAAGATCGTCGTGGAGGCAGCGAAGGACGTGTCGCTTTGCGCCTGCAAGCGAACCGGGACTTCGCCCTACTGTGACGGCGCCCACAAGAAGTTGGCTTGAAGCGGACGGGCGAGGACCGCTGCGCCGCCACCGTGGCGGTCCCAATGCCCCTGGCGGCTAGAAATACCAGGACCAGAGCCTTGCCGCCAAGCCGCCGCGGCACTGCGCGATGATCCGCCGGCATCGCCGATAGAAACGCCGCCGCGCCGGGTCGCGCACACCCCCTGGATACTGGGCCTGCGCCTGATCGAGCCGCTTTCGCTGGGCGCGGAAGACCAAGGGCCGCTCTTCCGCACGGGCGGAGGCCATGGTCACGACCGCCAGGGCTGAGAGCCGGAGGAACTTGTCCTCGGGGCGGAAGTTCGTCCCCTCGACTTGTTGGAGAAGCTCGCGGGCGGCGTCGATGCGCCCCTGGCAACAGGCGTCGGCCGCCAGCCACAGGCGGTGGCCAGCGTGGCTCTGGTCGGGCGGCAAGGCAAGGGCCCGGCGGCCGGCCTCCGCCGCCTCCGCATCGCGGCCCACCCGCCGCAGTCCTTCCACGAGGTTCTTGAGGATCCACGGCTCCAGGTCGTTGCGCTGCCGCCAATCGGCCAGCCAGCGAAGCAGGTATTTGAACCAGTGCAAGTGATTCAGGACATAGCCCACCGAGCCCCAGCAGCGGGTGTTCTTCCGCAGCCAGTCCTGGTTTCGCCAGAGGAACCATCGCAACCGCAGCCGTTGGCCCGCCTTGGCCAAGGCCTCGATGTAAACCACGGCCGCCTCGGCGCCGACGCGACTGCGCCCGGCCAGTTCCGCCAACTTCCGGCCGCAATCTCCCCAGCGTTTCTGCGCCGTGCAGAGCCGGGCCCATTCCCGGCCGACCTCCAGGTTGGTCTGCTCGCCCGGCAGCAATTCCTCCAGGATCTTCCGGGCCAACTGACCCCAGCGGGCATCGGTCATCGCCTTCACGGCGGCCTTCACCGCCCAGGGATCGGGCGATGGGCTGACGCAGACCTGCCGCAGGGCATCGGCGGCCGCGGCCGCGTTGCCCTGCCGGGCAGCGAGTTGGACGGCGCGGGCCGACACCAGCGCGCTGTTGCTGTGCCGGCGGAGCACGGCCATGGTTGCCGCCGCCCCCGCCAGATCGGCGGCGGCCAATTGCAGGTCGAACAGCCCGTTGCCGGCAAACTCGTAGGCCGGCACCATCTCGAAGGCGCGGCGGAAGGCGTCGCGGGCCCCGGCGGAATCGTTCAATAACCGCTTCGCCTCGCCCAGGCAGCCCAGGCTGACTTCGTATTGCGGGTTGATGCGGACCATGGCCTCGGCAGCCTCGAGGCAGCCGTGGTAGTCGTTCCTCTCGCGGCACCAATCCCACAGCCGGGACCAGGCGGCGAAAAACCCCGGCTCATCGGCCACCAGGCTGCGGAGCTGCGCGATGGCCTCCGCGAGGTTGCCTTGCTTCCTGTGCAGCCAGGCGGCGCACGCCCGCAACTCGCGGGGCGGATGGTCGCCCCAGGGCGGGCCGCAGCAGGCCTGCCGGGCCTCTTCCCAGCGACCGGCGCCCGCCAGCGCGATCGCCCGCAACTCGTGGGCCGCGATCAAACGAGGGTCCAGGGCCAGGGCTTTGTCCAGCGCGGCCAGGCGCTGGTCGAGTTGTTCCGGGGCATCGAGGGCCTCGGCCAGCATCAGCCAGGACCGCGATTGGCCGGGCCGGGAGGCGGTCACCTTTTCCGCCGCTTCGCGGGCGACGGCACGGCGGCCGAGCCGGGTGGCCCAGGCATTCAGGTCGGTCCACGACTGCTGCCGGCCGGGCTCCAACTCCACGGCGCGGCGGATCCGCGCCAAGGCCTCCTCGCGCTCGTTCCGCCGCCACAAGAACTCGGCCAACAGCCCGTGGTTGGCGACGTCCAAGGGACAACGTGCGACCGCCTGCTCCAACAGCCGGCGACACTCGTCGAATTGGCCTTGCCGTTCCAGAAAGTCGGCCAGCATGCGGACCCCCACGCCCCAATCCGGGTTGATGTGGCAGCAGGTTTCCAGGGCCTCGCGCTCACCCGGCCAATCCTCGCGGGCGCGGCAGGCGGCGGCCCGGTCCAGCCACGTCGGCGGCAGCAGGGGAAAGCGATCCGTGGTCTGGCAGGCCAAGGCCCACGCCTCCTCGCGGCGGTCCATGGCCAAGAGTTGCCGCGTGGTCGCCGACCAGGCGTGCCAGAGGTCGGGCCGCTCCTCCAGGGCCGCGCGGAGAACCGCCAGCAATTCCTCCGCCTCCAGCGTCCCGTGGGCGTGGTTGCGAAAGGCCAGCAAGCCGTCGCCGAACGTCACCTGCCGCACCAACTCATCCTTGACAAGAGCCAGCACCTCGCGGCGCTGGCCCGCCGTGGTGCACAGGCCCATCAAGTCCCCAATGGCAAAGTCGTAGTCGACCGACAAACGGATGCTCGCCCGGAGCACGTCTTTGGCCTCGTCGATCCGGCCCTCGTCGCGCAACAGCCGGGCGTGGATGACGTGATAGGACGGACTGTCCGGTTCCAGGCGGCCGGCAAGGTCGGCCTCCTGGCAGGCTTCCGGCAGCCGGTGCTCGGCCTCGAGGAAAAAGGCCAACTCGCGGTGGAGCCAGGCATCGTGCGGGAGGGCCGCCGCGGCCCGCCGCAGCAACGGCTCGCGGACCTCGGCCGGCTCCTCGCGCACCCACTGCACCTGGAGCCGCTGCAGGGGCTGATAGTGGGGGAATCGCGCCGCGGCGGCGGCCAGGTGGGCCAGGGCGGCGGCCCTCCCCCGCGTCTCGGCCAGCAAGCGGGCCGCCACCTCATGGGCGTCGGTCGCCAGGGGCTGGATCTCCAGCAGCTCCTGCCACAGTTTCAGGGCATCTGCCGGCCGGGCATCGACGGCGGCCAACCGGGCCGCGGTCCGCAACCAATGGCCCAGGGGCGACGCCCCACGCGATCTCTCCAACAACTCCAACGCCCGCGGCATGTTCTCCGTGCTGCAGGAAAGCAAGGTGTCGGCGGCGAACAGTTGCAACTGCCCGTCCTCGGGCCGAAGCCGCATCGCTGCCTCGACGGTGGCCAACGCCTCGGCAGTCCGGTTCCACCGCAGGTAGGCGTTGGTCAAGGTGCGGGCGGGAAGGCTCGACTTGGCGCCGAAGCGCTCCAAACGGCCGCGCAGGAAAGCAAAGGCCTCCTCCGTCCGCTTGAACCACTGCGCGGCGATGAAGTACGAGTTGGCGAAATCCTCTTCCTTGTCGTTGATGCAGGTGGCAAAGCGGTACAATCCCAGGGCTTCGTCGAACTGCCGCTGGTCCCACAAGACGTGGGCCAGGACGTAGTAACCGCCGGGTTCCAGCGGCGCGCGGCGGACGGCCCGCCGCAGCAGCGCGACGGCCTCGCCGCGGCGGCGGGCGTCGGCCCGCAACTCCTGCGCGTACTGCTGCAAAAAAACGGGATGCACGTCCCGCTTCCCGCAGATCTCCTCGTAGATGGCCAGCCGCTCGTCGCGGCGGGCCAGGTCGCGGAGGCAGGAGAGCCGCTCCAGTTGCAGGCAAGGGTCTTGGGGCACCGCGCGCAGCAACTGCTCGACGGCGGCCAGACGCTGGGTGGGGTTGGCGTCGTAGCACGCCAGGCGGCGGCGGGCTTCCCAGCCCAGCCGGCAGCCGTCCGCCGCGCCGGACAACTCCGCGCAGATCGTCGCCGCCTCCTCGCGGCAATGCCGCACCAAGGCGCCGTCCAGGCCGTGGAGGCGGTCCCACTGCGCGGCGTCGGGCAGGTCGAGGCCGTCGAGCCGGACCCGCTCCCGCTCCGGCACCAACGCCATGCCCCGCGGCCCGTACGCCCGGTACTGCTCCAAAAGCTTGTCGCCGATCGCCTCGCGGGCGTTGCGCCAAAAGGGATCGCGAATCCACAGCGTGCCGCGGCGGCCGTCGTAACCGATCACCGCTTGCAGATGCGCGTTGCCCGGGTTGACCGTGGCGAACGTGAAGGGCACGCCGCGATCCAACAGCGCCTTGGCGCTGGGCTCGGTGACGGTGAACTCCCGCGTCGCCCAGCCGTGACGCTCCGCCCACTGCCGCTCGTTGTAGGCCGTGGTGCCGTCGTAGCAAATCTCGTCGACAACCTGCAAATGGTCGGCCGGCTGCGACCAGAAGCGGCTGATCGCCGACAAGGTGGCCGGCGCGCACGTCACGTGGTGCTGGCGGACGAACCCCACCGGAAGCACGACCGACCGCGCCGCGGCCCGGCCGGCGTCCTCCAGCCGGGCGGCGATGGTGGTGAAGAACTCGCGGCCGACCTCCTTGGCATGACGGATCGCCGCCGGCACGTCGCCCAGGTGGTAGGCCACCTCCGAACGCTGGGCGGCCAACCACCGGCGAAAGGACCGGTCGCCCAGCGGCGCCAGCTCCGGGCAGCGATCCAGGGCCGCGCCGGCCCCGTGGTAATCGTGCAACTCGAACAACAAGCCGGAGAGTTGGCCGACGACGCTGACGCTCTCGACGTGCTCCGCGGCTTCGGCAAGCAACTCGACCGCCTGGGCGTCACGATCCAAGAGCGTGAGCAAGTGAGCGGCCGACTGGACGGCCGGACAATACCAGGGAGTCGCGTCCATTGCCGCCCGCGCGGCCGCCAATGCCCCTTCATAACGGTCTTCCAACTCCAGCACGGTCGCCTGGCAGGTGCGAACCCAGGCCCACTGGGGCGTCAAGGCGATCGCCCGCTCCAACCAGATGTCGGCAGTGTCGAAGTCGCGGAGCGTCGCGGCCAGGTGGGCACGCAGCGCGAACCACTCCGCCCGCCGCTTGGCCGCGCGGCTGTCGGGCGGATCGCCCGCCTCGTGCATAAAACGCCAGGCGGCGTAGGGTCCGCGCGCGCGGGCCACGTAGAAGGCATAGTAATAGCGGGCCTGCTCGTGACCCGGCGCCTGCTGCCACGCGCGGCGAATCAGCCACTGGCTGAGGACCCCGCCGCCCACTTGCCCGGCCAGTCGCCCCGCCATGAGCATCGCTTCGGGCCCTTGCCAGGTCCCCAACGGTCCCACTTCCTGCGCTACCCGAAAGGCTTGCAGGAATAACCCCCGGTGATAAAGGTCGCGGATGCCGGTCAGTCGCTCGGGCGAGATTTCCACGGGTGATCCAGCCATGGTCATTTCCAGGTCCTGAAAACTCGGGAAGCAGGGCCCCCGCCGCAACGTTCAGCGTATTTTATACTCATTTTGTCGCGGTGTGTCGCGGTCCAGCGAGTCGCTGCGACCACCCTGGGTGGAAGGAGAGCGAGCATCCGTTATAACCCTGGTAGGGGGACGCGGCAGCATGCGTGCACGCCGTGACGCCCGCGCGGCTGTGGGCCGCGGAGCTACGAGCGACCGGCCATGCCCGTCCGGGGCAATGGGGGGGAGAGCCGAATTTTCCCCTGGGGTTGCAAAAATCGCCGCCCTCGTGCATCCTGTTTGCGTGGCACCCGTTCTCGGAGGATACACCATGATGCGACGACTGACTATCGCCTGCCTGCTCTGTCTGACGTCCGGCTGGGTGGGCAGTTCCGCGCGGGCGGAAACCCGCATGGGCGTGATCGCCACCAAGACGACCAATGCCCAGAATCTGGCGTCGTTGCTGGAAATTCGCCTGGCCGAGCGCCCCGCCACGGCGCTGGTCGAGCGCAACGAGATCGACAAGGTGCTGGGCGAGCAGGAGTTGCAGGCCCTGCTGGTCGCCGATGCCCCCGGCAAGCGGGCCGCCCTGGGCAAGATGCTCAAGGCCGACATGTTGATCTTCCTGGCCGAACGCCAAGAGCCCAAGCCGCACCTCATGGTGGTCGTCTGCGAGAGCGCACGCGGCTTGCGGCTCTGCGCCGAGCCGGTCTTTTTGACCAAGCAGGCCGAGACCGACGTGGCGGCGCTGCTGAAGAAGGTGGAGGACGCCGCCAAGAAGCAGCAAGAGAAGCTCATCGACATCGTGGCCGTGCCGCCGCTGCTGAACAACAGCCTGACGCAGGAGGCCGACAACCTCCAAGGCGGTTTGGCCTGCTTTATCGAGCAGACCCTCTTGCGCCGGCCGGGGCTGCTAGTGGTCGAGTTGGCCGAGGCCAAGGCCCTGGCCCGCGAGATCGCGCTGAGCGGCACGCCGGGCATCGAGCGGCGTCTGCCGCTGTATCTCATGGGCGAGTACCGCGTCGACGGCAGGGGCAACAGTCGCCGCGGCCAGTTCGCCTGGCGGCTGCTCCGCGGCGAGAACGAACTGGGGCGGCGGGAGGAAAAAGATCTCTCCTGGTCCAAATTCCCCCGGCAGCTCCAGCAGGCCGCCACGGAGTTGGTCGACAAGGCGGCGGGAACCAAGGTCCTGCCCAGCGATCCCGTGGCCGAGGCCAAGCACCTGGCCGATCGCGAGCACGCCTTCGTGGCCATCGGCCAGTGGAAACAAGGCTTGGCGATGGCCGAGGCCAGCCTGTTGCTCAATCCCGATCAGCCGGCCGTACACGGCGACGCCCTGCACGCGATCTTGGAAATGAACGGGGATTGGCAGGACCTGTGGGCGTTCTCGCCCAAGACCATCCCCTGGCTGCGCGCGGCGCTGCCGCACTTGGAGGCCTATTTCTGCGGCACCAAAGTGCCCTTCGGCGACCTCACCTACGTGGAAACACAAAGGTGGGGGAACGACCTCCGTCGTGGCGGCGAGCTTCGTTTTTCGCCTGAAGTGCGCAAGGTCCTCGTCTATAACCTGCAGACCGACGCGCCCAACACCTTCCTGGCCAACGGCTTGCTGGTCCACAATAAGGGCGGAGGAGGTGGGGGATGCGGAGGCTTCGGCGGCGGCGGCTTCCACGGCGGATCGGGATCTTCCAGCGATTCAGACTTTGCTGGCTTTCTGGTGTTTTTGGGCATCGTGCTGACCCTTGTAATCGCCGCCAAGCTCATCCGCGACGTCAATGAGGGCAGCAGCGAGGATCTCGACTTCGTCTACAGCCCTGCGCAGGTCGCCAAGAAGAGCGGCAAGACGGTCAAACTGCTTGAATTCCTGGCGCGGCAGGATCCGATGATGGTCCCGGACGTCTTGCGGAGCCTGACGAAGGCGACGTTCCTGGAGCTCCAGCAGTGCTGGTCGGCGCGGAGCTACGAGCCGATGCGGCCATTGCTGATGCCTGACCTCTTCCGGGACCACTCGCGCCAGCTCGCGGAGATGGAACGCCAGCACGAGCTCAACGTCCTCAGCGATCTGCGCGTCGACCGCATCGACCTGGTGAACGTCCGCTACACTTTCAAGGAGGAGCAGCGGGAATTCACGGCGCTGGTGACCGCCACGGCCTGCGACTACTACATCGACGACCGCACCCAGGCGTGGCTCAGGGGCGACAAGGCCCCCGCGCAGTTCCAGGAGTTCTGGACGTTTCAGTTTCACAACAAGGCCTGGCTGCTCCGCGAGGTCGAACAGACGCGGGAGTCGGATGCCCTGAGGACGGAGAACTTCTTCGAGCAGTTCACGGACACGGGCGTGGACCAGATCTACGGCAAGGAGGCCGCCAAGGAGGGTCAGGCGGGCCCCTGGCTCGAGAAGGGGGTGGAGACCAAGGAAACCCGCATCGAGCGGATGCTCAACTTCCTCGTCCAGACCGACAAGCTCTGGGACCGCGAGGCGATGCTGGAAACCACCCGCCGGATATTCCTGGAGCTGACGGCCGCCCGCGAGTCGGGCAACCCCGCCGACGCCCACGACGACGACCTCTTTCCCGAGCTGGCCGCGCATTTCAAAGAAACGATTGCCAGCAACACGGCGCAGGGCATCAAGGCGGAATTCCGCAATCTCTGCGTGCGGAAAGTGGAATTGATCCTGGTGCGGAACTTCGCCGACAAGACGCAGGACGAGTTCGTCGCCCGCGTGCGGGCCCATGCCCAGAAAATCCTCCTCCGCAACGGCCAGGTCGTCCGGCAGGACGAGGACGTGGTGCCCTTCGAACAGTACCTCACGCTGGGCCGCCTGGACAACCGCTGGAAACTCAAGGAGATCCTCTCCGCCGAGGCCGGGCAGGCGGCGGTGCAGGAGGAGAATCTCGACCAGGATTCCAGCCCCGAGCAGGTGCAGTGGTACTATCAGCACACCAGGGCGGTCTGAGCGTGGAGGACCCACGGCGAGTGCCCCAGGCGGCGTGCTCCAGGAACAGGCGTCGCATGAAGATGACGTAAGTGCGCACTGTCGTGGTCCAGCGAGTCTTTGCGGCCACACGGGTATTATGTCCCGCGCCACATCCCGCCGCTACACGTCCAGATTCCGCACTTCCAGCGCGTGCTTCTCGATGAATTCCCGCCGCGGCTCCACCTTGTCGCCCATCAAGATGCGAAACAGGTCGTCGGCCGCGCTGGCGTCGTCCATCTTCACCTGCAACAAGGTGCGGTTGGCCGGATCGAGCGTCGTCTGCCGCAGCTCCTCGGCGTTCATTTCCCCCAGGCCCTTGAAGCGCGTGATCTGTAGGCCCTTCTCCCCGGCGGCGCGGACGGCCGCCAACAGGCCGCGGAGGTCCTCCAGGCCGGTGACCAGTTCGCCGCGGCGGAGCCGATAGCGCGGCTCCTCCACCCCGGTGCGCTCCTCGGGGATCAGGCTGTCGATGTCGAAACCCATCTTCCGCAGCTCGGCCAACTGGTTGTTGATCGAGCGGACTTCGTGAAACTCGACGATCCGCACGCGGCTGGCCAGTTCGGCCTCGGCCTCGGCTTCAGCCGCGCGGGTTTCGCCGTCGCCGCCCTGGTCTTCGCCCGCCCCGTTGCCCGCCTTGCCCGGCTCGTCGGAAACCTTCAACTCCTCTCCCGACTCCTGCTCCTGGCGGGCGAGGAATTCGTCGAGCGTCTCGCGGGTGCTGAACCAGTGCTCCTGGCGGCCGGCGAAGACGTGATAGATGGGCAGCCGCCCGGTAGCCGGGTCGCGGCGGGCGGCGTGCGTCCGCAGGCCGATCCCCCGCCGCTCCAGCGCCAACAGCGATTCCTCCAACGCCGCCAGCGTGCGGCAGAGCCGCTCCATCTCGGCCCCGGCGATGCGGCGGCCGCCGGGCTCGAAGACCGCGTCCTTCAGCCCGGCGTCCAGCAACTGCGCCTTCATCTCCTCTTCCGTCTGCACGTAGTAGGTCTCTTTCTTGTGGCGGACGCGGAACAGCGGCGGCTGGGCGACGTACACGTGCCCGCCCCGCACCAGGTCGTACATCTGCCGATAAAAGAAGGTCAACAGCAGCGTGCGGATGTGCGAGCCGTCGACGTCGGCGTCGGTCATGATGATGATCTTGCCGTAGCGGCGCTTGGTCAGATCGACTTCGTCGCCGATGCCCGAGCCCACGGCCGAGATGATGCTGCGGACCTCTTCGTTGGCCAGGACCTTGTCGTCGCGGGACTTGTAGGCATTGATGATCTTGCCGCGCAGGGGGAGGATGGCCTGGTATTGGCGGATGCGGCCGCCTTCGGCGCTGCCGCCGGCCGAATCGCCTTCGACGAGGTACAGTTCGCAGCGCTCGACGTCGCGGCTGGTGCAATCGCGGAGTTTGCCCGGCAGCCCGCCGCCGCTCAGCGCGCCCTTGCGTTCGCGGACCAACATGCGGGCCTTCCGCGCGCTCTCGCGGGCCTCGGCCGCCAACTGCCCTTTCTGGGCGATGATGCGGGCCGTCTTGGGGTTTTCTTCGAGATAGCGGGCCAGGAAGTCGCCCACCGCCGAGTTGACGATCCCCTCGATCTCGCTGTTGCCCAGCTTGGTCTTCGTTTGCCCCTCGAACTGCGGCTCGGGCACGCGCAGGGAAATGACCGCGGTAAGCCCCTCGCGGCAATCGTCGCCCGTGGGAACCAGGTCCTTGTAGATGCCCGTCTTCTTCCCGTAGGCGTTGATGGTCCGCGTAATGGCGGCGCGGAAGCCGGAGAGGTGGGTGCCGCCCTCGCTGGTGTAGATGTTGTTGACGTAGGAGTG
>JBKQVT010000079.1:0-4113 GCA_052139835.1 Thermoguttaceae bacterium | reverse complement strand
TCTATGGCGGGCTCACGGCCCGCGGGATCGCTTGGGCCTTCACCCACAGCCACGGCTCCAACTGGCATCCGCTCAGCAGCATGTCCCACATGCTGGACTGCGAGCTTTACGGCTTGGAGAAGCCCTGGGGACACCATCTGACCAGCGTGGTGCTGCACGCCGCGACGGCGATCCTCCTTTTTCTCGTGTTGTTGCGGATGACCGGCGGGCTTTGGCCCAGCGCCTTCGTGGCCGTCGTGTTTGCCATCCATCCCCTGCGGGCCGAATCGGTGGCCTGGATCTCCGAGCGGAAGGACGTGCTCAGCGGGCTGTTTTTCATGCTCACGCTCTGGGCCTACGTCGGCTATGTGCGGAAGCCCTTTTCGCGGCTCCGGTATCTTGGGGTGGCGGCGTTTTTTGCCCTCGGGTTGATGGCCAAGCCGATGCTGGTCACGCTCCCCTTCGTGTTGCTGCTTCTGGACTACTGGCCGCTGGGGCGTTTTCAAGGGGCGGGCCTGGGAGGCGGGGCGGGCGGCCGCCGTTGGGTGGCCGTCCGGCTGGTGGTGGAAAAGATCCCGCTTGCGGCCTTGGCGATCGGGTCCTGCGTGGCGACGGTGTGGGCGCAGGGCACCGTGATCATCCCGGTCGCGGCGGCCCCCTTGTCGCTGCGCATCATGAATGCCTTGGATTCCTACGTGGCCTATATCGGCCAGACGTGCTGCCCGGTGGGACTGGCGGCCTTTTATCCTTTCCCGCTGGTCGACGCCACGCTGCCATGGAAGGCCGCCGCCGCGGCGGTGGTACTGGGGGGAATCTCGGCGGCCGCGCTGGCCTGGCGGCGGGCATGTCCCTACCTGGCGGTCGGTTGGCTCTGGTATCTGGGCATGTTGGTGCCGGTGATCGGGTTGGTGCAGGTGGGCGGGCAGGCCATGGCCGACCGCTACACCTATTTACCCCAGATCGGGCTGTTGCTGGCGGTGGCCTGGGGAGTGGCCGATTTCGTCCGCTCCCGGCCCGGTTTTCGTCGCGTCGCCGCCGTGGCGGCCGCGCTGGCGGTGACGGTGCTGGCGGCCTGCGCCTGCCAACAGACGTCGTATTGGCGCGACGACCAATCGCTGTGGGAACGCGCCCTGGAGGTTACCTCCGACAACGCCCTGGCCGAGGATTCGCTCGGCTCCGCCCTGAAGGAGCTTGGGCGCGTCGACGACGCGATCAAACATCACCAGCGCGCCTTGCGGATCAATCCGCGAGCTTACCTGGCACACTATAACCTGGCCCTCGCCTACACGGCCCAGCGCCGCGTCAAGGATGCCATCGCCCAGTACGAGAGCGCCCTGCGGATCGAACCGGCCTTTGCCGAGGCCCACAACAACCTGGGCAACCTCCTGGTCGGTCAGGGAAAGCTCGACGAGGCCATGAAACACCATCGGAAGACGGTGGACATCGATCCGTTGTCGGTGCGTGGCAATATTGGTCTGGGCACGGACTTCGCCCTCCGCGGGCACTTCGACGAGGCGGCCGACTATTTCGGCAAAGCGGTAGACATCGATCGGGGCAGCGCGGACGCACATCTGCTGCTGGCTAACGCGCTGGCCGACGGCGGGCAGCCCGACAAGGCAATCCCCCATTTTCAAGAGGCGATCCGATTGCATCCCGACGACCCCCGGCCGCTGGGACGCTTGGCCTGGCTGTTGGCGACCTCGCCGGATGCCTCGCTGCGGGACGGGTTCAAGGCGGTGGAGTTGGCCCAACGGGCGGCCCGGCTTTCCGGCGGGAGCGAGCCGGGGTTTCTTGACACGCTCGCCGCGGCCTACGCCGAGGCGGGCCGCTTCCCCGAGGCGGTGAAGACCGCCGAGGAGGCCCGCACCCTGGCCGCCCAGCGCGGCAACCGCGCCCTGGCCGACCGCCTTGCCGCGCGCATCAAGCTCTACCGCGCCGGCACGCCCTTCCGCGATGCGCCGGCGTCCCCGCCAAGAGGCCACCGATCGTGACGTTACTTGACGAACCCCCGCCGACCCGCAGCGACCTCCACTTCGTGCTCTTCGGCTTCCCGGTCCGCATCCACCCGCTGTTCTGGTTGATGGCCCTGGTGCTGGGTTACAACAGCGGGGGCGCCAAGGAAGTGGCCGCCTGGGTGGCGGCGGTGCTGATTGCCATTCTCGTTCACGAATGGGGGCACGCCCTGGCGATGCGCGGCTACGGGCTGCGCCCTTCGATCACCCTCCACGGCCTGGGAGGCGTGACCTCGGCCCGCGACGGCCAAGGCTTCGGCCCCCCCTTGCGCATGTGGGAGCACGTGCTCATCTCGGCGGCGGGACCGGCGGCGGGCTTCCTGCTGGCCGCGGCCGTCTGCGGCGCCGTCTACCTCAGCGGGCACGGGCTCCGCTGCGAGTTCGGGCTGCCCAGCGGCTTCATGGTGGGGCCGGCAGAAGTGGTCGGCACGCCGCTGTTGACCGTCTTCATCGCCTACATCCTCTTCGCCAGCGTGGCTTGGGGACTGCTAAACCTGCTGCCGGTCTATCCGCTGGACGGCGGGCAGATCGCCCGCGAAGTGCTGCTGGCGCTCCGCGGCCACGAAGGGATGCGGCAATCGCTGCGGCTGTCGCTGTGGACGGCCGCGGTGCTGGCGGTCGTCGGGCTGGCCTGCGGGCACGACTATTTCCCGGCCTTGTTCTTCGGCGTCCTGGCCTTTCAGAGCTATGTGCTGTTGCGGGCCGACGGCGGCGCCGCCGGACCGTGGTGAGGCTGGTTTATTCCAGCACCGGCAGCGTCGGCAGCCGGGGGCTGGCCCGCCGCCGGGCGGCCAGGCCGCCGACCAATGCCTGGCAGATGGCCTCCAGATAGGGCCTGGCCGGCGGATAATCCAGGGCGGCGGCCAATCGTCCCTCGTCGGCCATGACGCGCAGCTCCTTCAGCAAGGGGACTTCGCCGAGGAAGGGGACTTCCAACTCGGCGGCCCGCCGCTTCGCCCCGCCGGCGCCGAAGATGTCTTCCCGCGCGCCGCAGTGCGGACAGACGAAGAAGCTCATGTTCTCCACCATGCCGAAGAGCGAAAGATTGACCGTGCGGAACATGGCAATGGCCTTTACCGCGTCCAACAACGCCACGTCTTGGGGCGTGCAGACCACCACCGCGCCGGCCTGGGGGAGCAACTGGGCCAGCGACAACGCCACGTCGCCGGTGCCCGGCGGCATGTCGACGATCAGGTAGTCCAACTCGCCCCAGGCGGTGTCGCGGAGGAACTGGGTCAGGGCGCCGTGCAGCATGGGGCCGCGCCAGATGACCGCCTCGCCGGCGGGGACCAACAGGCCGATGGACATCAGTTTCATGCCTGCCACCTCGACCGGCTCGATCCGCTCGTCGATGGCCTGCGGCCGCTCGGTCGTGCCGAGCAGATGGGGAATGCTGGGGCCGTAGACGTCGGCGTCGAGGAGTCCGACCTTGCAGCCGGCGCGGGCGAGCGCGGCGGCCAGGAAGACGGCGATGGAGCTTTTGCCCACGCCCCCTTTGCCGGAGCCGACGGCCAGCACGCTCTTGGCGGCCAGGCCGACGGTGCCCATCTTCTCCGCCGGCCGCTGGTGTTCGGCCACGGCGACGGTGACGGCGGCGGCGGGGAACTGCCGCTTCAGATCGTTCTCCAACTCGGCGCGGACCGCCTCCCACAGTGGGGCCGACCAACTGGTCAGCCCCAGGGTGATCGAGACCTTCGCGCCGTCGAGCTGGCAGGAGTGGACCTGGCCGAGCGTGGTGATGCTGCGGCCTGTCTCCGGGTCCTGGAACCGGGCCAATGCGGCCTGGAGGGTGGTTTCCGTGAGCGTCGTATCTGTCATGTGCAGAATCTCGTTTTCCAAGTCCTAAGTTCTAAGCGCTAAGTTCTAAGCTCTTCCCCCCACGGCAACCCGGCCCAAATGCGGTCGGTCAGGCGCTGCGGGGGCGCGGGGATGCCGGCCAGGTGGCGGCAGGCCAGCTCGGCCAATACGCTCAATTGTCGCGGCGAGCAGGTGAAGTGGACGGCCCCCGCCTCGCGCACGAGCCATTGCCAGTCGGCCAGCCCGCGGGCGGCCACCACGGCGACCTGGGCCAAGGGGAAATCCCGCTCCCGCCGCACCATCCGCCCCAGCAGGTCCTCGGCGC
>JBKQVT010000078.1:0-6144 GCA_052139835.1 Thermoguttaceae bacterium | reverse complement strand
CTCCAGGCGATGTCGCTCCCGCCGACTCATCGAAATTGTCTCCATTCTGGACCTCCTTCAGAGGTCCCAGCATGGGGACATTTCTATCGGTGACAATAGGGGTCAATTCTATCTGTGAATGACATGGGGCGCCGGCGGAGGGATGCGCGTCCGGGGTCAACCCTGGCGCAGTGAGGTGGGGCAGGCGCGATTATTTGGACGCAATCGCCCCCGCTCGCCAATAAGCGCGCCTGTCCCCCTTCTCCCTCTCTCCCTGCCGCGCGTTCCCTTCACGCGTTCCTTTACGCGTTTCTGGGTTGCGCATGTCGCTGCATGTACTCCAAGAGAGCCAACACTTCGCCCGACTGCATGAATTTTTCCAGGGCCTCATCAAGTGCCTTCCGGTCCCGGCACGACGGCATGCCGTTCGGGAAGGTACCGCCGGCGAAATAGGGGTCGACGGTGACAGGAAATCCACTCTGTCCTTGGCAGCGTGCAACTAGCACGAGATTTGCGTAGTCCGTCTTCGGAACATAGACGGAGACGTGGACCCGCGCGACCTGGTCGGGACCGTCTTCCGGATGCACGGTAACCGGGACCTCCACGTCCCTATCTTGCCCCGGGTACTGCTGGAGCGCCGCAGCAAAGTCGCGGAGGGCCTGGACTGCCTCCCGTTCGTCCTTAGCAGGTGGCTTAGGCAACATTTCGATGTAAGGATTGGACATATTCGACCTCCGTCATTTGGTTTCAACTGTGATGGCAATGGCGCAATGATCACTGCATCCCCGTGCCGCGGGAATTATGCGCATCGCGTGACCGTCGCCGCCGAGCGCGATGCGCATTTCCGGCCCGTTCCAAAGAGCCTTGCTGACCAGTATGCGATCAAGCATGACAGGCGAATGAAGGTCGCTCCACTTATACCTGCCATACGTGCCGGGAACTGCCGCCGCGGGCGACGCTGTGAGCCTCCGCCACGAAAGATCGTACAGCAGCGCACGGGTGTCCTGTTCCAACTTGGACTCGGGAAACGACCATAGGTTCGGCTCATTTCGCATCGCCTGGAGCGTGAATTTTCGCGACGACCTTAACTCAGGGGAGCCGGGCTCGCAGTTGAAGTCGCCCATGGCCAGGCTCGGTTGCCGATAAACCGGAACGGGTCGCCCCATGTCGTCGATGGCAACCTGCGGTCCGCGGGCGTCTTTACTGCACATCCAGTTGCCGACCTCCCATGCGAGGATCTCGCGGTTCGCCATCGTGTCCTGCCTGCCCCGCTTCATTGAGTCCCAGTGGTTTACAATGATGACGAGTTTGCGCGACGACGGGGCCGATTTACCTGGATGGAGAAGTTCGATTCGCCCTGCCAACCAGCGCCTCCAATCGGCTCCATGGCGAAAGGCCTCATCGTCGCCAACATGCTCCAGCCGCCCCAGACCAGCGTCAGCTAGAATCCCCAAGCGCGGCCCGGACGGATGCGCCTGACTGAACATCTGGCAGTATTTTTTGCCCGTCTTGCTGCTCAAGACGGCAACAATTTCGGGCACGTTTTCGTAATCGTACAGCTCGCAGAGACCCACGAGGTGTGGATCGCCTCCAACGGCCTGCTGGAGGGTCGAGGCGATAGCGTCCCAGTACTCGGGTTTACCGTTTCCTGGTGGTATGCCGCAATTGAGAAAAGCTACGGAAAACCGCATAGTCGCATTTTCGCTCGTGGTCAAGCGAACCATCGCAATTATCGCTCTTGCGCTGCCCCCTGTCAATTGCCATCGAGCGCCAAGGAGAAAGGGGATAATACGCTTCCTAATTTCAAATAGTTCGCAACCTAGTGCGCCCTCCCAGGGACGCTTTAAGGGCTCGGGAAGTCTTTGTTTGGCGGTTCTGGGTGTCCCGGTTTCATGAGTTATTGCCGCCGGCAGTTCAACCCTCGCGCAGGGCCCGCCGCATCCGCTCGACGAAAAAATCGATCAGCGGATCGTCGGCGATGATCGGCAGCTTGGTCAGGGCGACGGGCGGGCAATCCTTTTTGTAGCTTTGCACGCTGATATCGCAGCCCATGCCGTTCATCGCCTTGGCGAATGCCTGGCCGCCGGCGAGGTCATGGAACCGCAGCCCGAGCAAGTGGCCGCGGCCCTCCACCCCGGCCAGCCGCAGGGGAAACTCGCGGGGGAGTCGGCGGAACTCTTCCTCCAGCCGGCGGCCGGCCGCGGTGATGGCCGGTCCGTTGGCCGCGGCCCACCGCATCGTGACCAGGTAGGCCAGAGAGGCCAGCTCCTCCTGGCCGTTGGTCACCAGGGCGCCGAACTGCGGCATGACGTCGTAGGGGGCGGCCAGCAGGAGCCGCGAGGCCGGGTACTGGCCGCCGGGAAATCCCTTGCCCAGCGCGAGCATCGCCGGCTTCAGGCCGTATTGCCGAAAGAGGAACAGCCCCTCGTACCACATGCACGATTGGATCTCGTCGGCCACGGTGGGCACGTCGTGGGCGGCCGCGAGGCGGTAGGCGTGCTGCAGGAATTCCTCGCCGAGCCGCCGGGCGCCGTAGTTCATCATGACGATTTCGTGGAAGAAGGCGGCGATCTTCAGCGGCGGCGCCTCGAAGCGGCGGAAGGCCTCGTCGAGATCGGCGATCGAGTTGGGCCGCACGGCGCACACCCGCAGCAGACCGGCTTCGTCCGCGCCGGCAGCCAGTTCGGGCCAAAGGCCGCGGAGCACCTGCGTCAGGATCGTCGTGCCGTGGTAGTTGCCGCCGGTCGTCCCCTCGTCGTCGCCGAGGACCAGCACGACGGGCACGCGGCCGCGGTAGCGGGGCGCGGGCCCGGCGGGTTCGTGCCGATAGAATCGCGCCAGGGCGAGTTTCAGCGCCGCCTCGGCGGCCAGGCTGCCGGTCTCCAGATTCAGCACCCGATTGAGCACTGTCGGCTCGTCCGAGCGGAGGACGGCGTCGAGGTCGTCGGCCGCGGAAAGGCCGTTGGCCGAGCGGATCAACTCCTCTTCGAGCCGGCGGGTGATGGCGCCGCGGGTGTTGTTGTGCGTTGCCTGGGGGATGCCCAGCACGCGGGCCCGCTCCAGCAGGGCGTAGCCGGGAAAGGCGTGTCCCACCGCGGCGTGATAATGCTCGCTCTTGGAGATGACGTGCAGGCGGCCGTCCTCGCCGACGCGGAAGTAGCCCAGGCCGGAAAGCGGCGCCAGCCCCGGCTTGGCGGCCTCGCGGAAGGCCCGCGTGCCGGCCCCCGGCCGGCTGGCCGGCCATGGCGCCACGACCTGCTGGCCGGTCTGCGGCAGCAGTTGGTGCAGCCGCCGCTGCAGCGACTCCGGCCAGAACTCGATCGCCTCCTGGGCCGCGCGCCGCACGGCCGCCGGGTCCTCTCCCGTGAGCCAGGCCCGCGCCCGGCACACCGCTTCGATGTATTCCGGACCGACCAGCTCGGCCAGCGAACAGGCCACGGGGGTGAAGTTCATCAGGTGTGGGCCTTCATCCATTGCAAGAGGGCGCGGGCTTCCGACTCGCCGGGGCAGTCCATTACCCAGTAAAACGTCTTCTCGGGCGCAAGGTGCCCGTAGAGGGCCTTGAGCTCCTCGGCCGTCACCAGCACCTGCACGCCCTTGCCGGCCTTCTGGATCTTTTGCAGCATCTCGACCCAGGCGGGGGCCGCCGCCTCGCCCGCGCCGGGAACCCACTGGATGGTGTGCAGGCGCGGCATGGCCAGCAAGTCGTCGAGGTGGCGGATTTGCCCCGGTCCGTCCATATGGTAGACCGCGTGGTCCAGGCACGCCATCTCGCGCTCCAGCGACGGCAAAGCGAAGCGGCGGAAATGGTCGCGGGAGATCATGCAGCAGAAGTCGCATTGCACGGCCTGCGTGCGGCCCTCGCTCCACATCTCCAACCACGACGTGCTGCCGAACTCTTTCATCCGCCCGGCGTCGTAGATCGCCGTATAGATCGGCTCGTAGAGGGCATCGATCTCGCCTAGCGCCCGCAAGATGGCCTCCGGACGCTCCAGCAGGTCCATGCAGAGCCGCTCCGGGCCGCGCAGCGCCGAAAGACAGTCGAGATTGGAGTGCGTGTCGATGGTGCTGACGAGAAACTTTCCCGGACACCGCCGGCCGGCCAGCCGCGTCAAGTCCACGATCGCCCGCCACCAGCGGTTGGCCGGATCGATCGCCAGCGGCGGGATTTCCTCGCGGTCTCGCAGCAGGGGCTCGACCCACGAGGTGTCCATCTCCGGCACCAGGCTGAGCGCGGCGCCGAGGAAGCCCGCCCACTGGTCCGGGCCGTAGTTGGGCATCAGCACGGGCAGGGCCTCGCCACCGTAGAACATCCCCTCGGCCCATTGCTCGAAGCGGTCGATGGCGGCGGGGAAATCGAAGTCTTCGGCCACGATCAGCGATCGTTTGCCGCCCTGGGTCCCCGCCTTCGGCGCGCGGATATTTACACAGGCCCGATCCACAAGCTGGCCTTGCCAATACGCCCGCAGGCGCTCGTGGGCCTCGGCGGCGTCGGGCTTCAGCGACAACTCCAGCGGCGGCAGGGTGGCGGCGAAGCGGCTCATGGGCATATTCCAGCGAGGGGACCGTCGCAATTTTCGTTCGACGAAAATGGGACTGCCCCCCCTTGTTCCATTATGGCTTGCCACCATGTGCCCGGATATGCAACAATGCGCAGAAAGGTTGTATAATTGCGCAAGGAGTTAGAAGTTGGGAGTTGGGAGTTGGAAGATTCACGGCCTGCCGTTACCAGATTCTAACTTCTGACTCCTGGATTCTCGTATGCCTGCTATGTCTGCGATGCCGAAAGTTGCGTTGCTGATGTTTCCCTACGCGGGATACGATCGGGGCTTGCTGTTGGGGATCGCCCGCTATACCCAGTTTCACGGCCCCTGGGTCTGCTACCTTTCGGGGGATCATCCGGGGCTGCCGCTGCCGGAGATCGAGGGATTTGGCGGGGGGCTGCTGCCGGTGGGGCGGGTGGCCGGGGGCAGCCGCGCTCAGGCGCTGCCTGATCTCCGCCGCCTCGGCGCCACCGGCTTCATCGGCCGCATCCAGACCCCGGCCGTCGCCAAGGCGGTGTTGGCGGCCCGCTTGCCGGCGATCGCCATGGACCTCACCGAGGCCCAGTTGGCGGCGGAGAGCCCGCTGGCGCGACTCTCGGAGATTGTCCCCGACTCGGTGCGGGCGGGACGGTTGGCGGCGGAGCACTTCCTGGAGCGCGGTTTCCGGCATTTCGCCTTCTACGGACATCCGGGGCGGATCTGGTCCCGCCGCCGGGAAGAAGGCTTTTGCAAACGGCTCGAAGAAGCCGGTTTCTCCCCTTCCCGCTACCAGCCGGGCGGCCGCAAACCGGCGACCCGCGGCGCGGGCGAACAGCCGCGCCTGACCGCCTGGCTGCAATCGTTGGCCAAACCCGTGGGGGTCATGGCGTCCAACGACTCGCTCGGCCGGCGCATCATCGAGGCCTGCGCGATGGGCGGCGTGCTGGTGCCCGACGAGGTGTCGGTCGTCGGCGTGGACGAAGACCGGCTGCTGTGCGAGTTGTCCAGCCCGTCGCTTTCCAGCGTGGCACTGGATAGCGAGAACGCCGGCTATCGGGCGGCGGAGTTGCTGGATCGGATGATGGCCGGGGAGACCCTGCCGCGGCAGACGATCCTGGTCGATCCGCTGTGGGTGGTGGCCCGCCGCTCCACCGAGGTCATCGCGGTGGAGGATCGCGAGGTGGCCGCGGGGCTGCGGTTTATCCGCGACAGTGCCCGGCGGCCCATCGGCGTGGCCGACGTGGTGCGGCACTCGGCCGTGTCGCGGCGGGCCTTGGAGATCCGCTTCCAGCGCAGCCTGGGCCGGTCCATCCGCGGCGAGATCCAGCGGGTCCGCCTCGCCCGCACCAGGCAACTCCTCGTCGAGACCGACCTGCCGGCCTGGAAGGTGGCCGAGGCGGCGGGGTTTGCCAGCCTGAGCTACGCCAGCAAGGTCTTTCACCGCGAGGTGGGCGTGACCCTGGGCCGCTACCGTCGCCAGCATCGTGCGCCCTAACCAAAGTGCGCCGCACACGCCGTGTGGGCCGCTAAAAACAGACTCGATTATACAGAAAACTGATCTTGGTGGTGAGGGCGATTTCTGTTCTCCTACGGTTTTTCGCAAACCTGGTTTTGTCGAGATTAACGTAAGGAGACGGTGATG
>JBKQVT010000077.1:0-3519 GCA_052139835.1 Thermoguttaceae bacterium | reverse complement strand
CTGGCCAACGAAGAGGTCCGCAGCATCATCTCGGCCGTCGGCTCCGGCATCGGCGAAGAAGTCGACCTCAGCAAGCGCCGCTACGGCAAGATCATCATCATGACCGACGCCGACGTGGACGGCTCGCACATCCGCACCCTGCTGCTGACCTTCTTCTATCGGCAGATGTACGACCTGGTGCGGGGCGGGCACGTCGGCGTCGGTCATGATGATGATCTTGCCGTAGCGGCGCTTGCTGAGGTCGACTTCTTCGCCGATGCCGGAGCCGACGGCCGAGATGATGCTGCGGACCTCTTCGTTGGCCAGGACCTTGTCGTCGCGCGACTTGTAGGCGTTGATGATTTTGCCGCGCAGGGGGAGGATGGCCTGGTATTGGCGGATGCGGCCGCCCTCGGCGCTGCCGCCGGCGGAATCGCCCTCGACGAGGTACAGTTCGCAGCGCTGCACGTCGCGGCTGGTGCAATCGCGGAGTTTGCCCGGCAAGCCGCCGCCGCTTAAGGCCCCCTTGCGTTCGCGGACCAACATGCGGGCCTTCCGGGCGCTCTCGCGGGCCTCGGCGGCCAAGAGGCCCTTCTGGGCGATCGTCCGCGCCGTCTTGGGGTTCTCTTCCAGGTAGCGGGCCAGGAAGTCGCCCACCGCCGAGTTGACGATCCCCTCGACCTCGCTGTTGCCCAGCTTGGTCTTCGTCTGCCCCTCGAACTGCGGCTCCCGCACCCGCAGCGAAATCACCGCCGTCAGGCCCTCGCGGCAATCGTCCCCCGTGGGCACCAGGTCCTTGTAAATCCCCGACTTCTTGCCGTAGGCGTTGATCGTGCGGGTGATGGCGGCGCGGAAGCCGGAAAGATGCGTGCCCCCTTCGCTGGTGTAGATGTTGTTGACGTAGGAGTGCACGTTCTCCGTGTACTCCGACGAGTATTGGATGGCGATCTCCAGGCCGACCTCCTCGAACTCGCCCGTGACGTAGATGATGTCTTCGTGGGCGGGCTCGCTGGCGCGGTTGAGCAGCTCGACGAATTCGAGGATGCCGCGCTGGTAGCAGAAGCTCTCGCCGGTATCCGAGCGCATGTCCTTGAAGACGATCTTCACGCCGCGGTTGAGGAAGGCCAGTTCCTGCAGCCGCTTGAAGAGGATGTTGTACTGGAAATTGGTGTTGGGAAAGATCTGCCCGTCCGGCTTGAAGGTGGTCTTGGTGCCGCGGCGATTGCTGCGGCCGATGCGGCGGACGTCGGCCACCGGCACGCCGCGCTCGTATTCCTGCTGGTAGACGTGGCCCTGGCGGCGAACTTCCACCTCGCACCACTCGGAGAGGAAGTTGACCACCGTCACGCCCACCCCGTGCAGACCGCCCGAAGTCTGGTAGGCCCCCTTCTTGAACTTGCCGCCGAACTTCAGCACGCACATCACCCCCTGGAGCGTCGAGAAGCCCAGGTCGGGGTGCGCCTCTACCGGGATGCCGCGGCCGTTGTCCTCCACGGTGACCGAACCGTCGTTGTTGATCGTCACCGAGATTTCCGTGGCGTAGCCGGCCATCACCTCGTCGATCGAGTTGTCGACCACTTCATAGACGAGGTGGTGCAGCCCGCGCGGCGTCGTGTCGGCGATGTACATGCTGGGCCGCTCGCGGACGTGCTCCAGGTCGCTGAGGTGTTCCAGGTCCTTGGCGGTGTAATCGCCCTCGCCCTCGCGGGGCAACAGCGCATAGCCGCTCACGTCCGCATCGTCGGCCGGCGCGGGCGGCGCCGGGGGCGGCACGGGCGGGGTCTTCGGGTCGCGAGATTCAGGATTGGATTCAGTAGACATCGAGTCGTTTCTTCTAGGAAATCGCCCCCAACCGGAAGCGAAGGTCTTTGATTCCTTGATCGGGCAACAAGCGGGCCAGCGCCTCCAGCAGATCGGCCTTCTGGAAACCCAGCTCCTGCATCAACGTCGAACTCGTCACCACCACCTCCAGCTTGCCCCGCCGCAGGCCGCCCACGCGGCTGTACTGCGCCACCAGCGGCCCGGCCGCCTCCCGCCACGCCGCCTCATACTGCGCAGCGCTCTGCACTCGAGCGTAGCCGCGGCGGGCCATCAGCTCGGGAAGGATGTTGCCGATCGCTTCAGGACCTTTCCGCAAGGCGGAGGGCGGAGGGCGGAGGGGGGAAGGAGGACGGCCCGCCGGCCTGGCCAGAACCTCCGCGCCAGCGCGTCCTTCCGCCTTCTTCATCCTTGATCCTTTATCCTTCATCCTTACGGCCGTTGGTCGCGCGCCAAGGGCATGATCACGTAGCCGTAGCCGTCCTCGGTAAAACACACGGCCGCGCTCTCCGCGTCGCGCAGCTCCAGGGTGATCGTCTGCTCGGGGTCCAAGACGCGAAGGAAGTCGCTGAGGTAGCGGGGATCCAGCGTAATGACCACCTCCGCGCCGTCGTAGGCGATGGGCATCTCGATGTGCGACTCGCCATATTCCGCGCCGTGGGCGGCCAGCACCACCTTCCCCTCGCCGAAGGTGAAGTCCACGCCACGCCTCTCCTCGCTGGTGACGATGGCCGCCTGGCGGACGGCCGCGTAAAACGGCCCGGCCGTCAACTCGACGCGGAGGTTGTTCTCCCGCCGGGGGAAGACGTCGCGCCACTTGGGGAACCGCCCCTCGACCAGCCGCGAGTAGATCGTCGCGCGGCCGCTCTTCACCAGCACGTCGTTGTCGCGGGCGGCAAGCTGGATGTTCTCGTCGTTGTCGGCCAGTGCCCGCTCCAGCAGTTGCATGGCCCGCGTGGGAATGATCGTGGTGCGGTCGCCCGACTGGTGCGAGCCCACCGCCTTGGCCGGGCCTTCCTGCCGCGCCAGGCGGCGGCCGTCGGTCGCCACCGCCGTAATCCCCTCGCCGGTCAACTCGATCAGCACGCCCCCCAGGGCATAGCGGCTGCTCTCGTTGTCGGTGGCAAAGACCGTCCGCCGAATCGTCTCGCGGAAGAAGCGGGCCGGCATCTCGTGATACTTCTCCTCCTCGAAGGCCGTCACCACGGGAAATTCGTCCGGATTCTCCGAGGGCAACTGATACTCGCTCCGCGCCCCGCGGACCTGGCTCTTGCGGCCGTCGCTCTCCATCTCCAGCTTCTCGTCGCTGCTCTCCCGCAAGATGGATAAGAAACGGGCAATAGGCAAGACCACGCTGCCGGGCGCTTCAATCACGATCCCCGGCACGTCGATGCGGATGCCCACTTCCAGGTCGGTGCCCATCAGGATCGCCCGCTCCGCCGTCACCTCCAGCTTGAGGTTCTGCAGGATCGGCTTCGGGCTCCGCGTCGGCGCCACGCTGGCGGCTGTCTGGAAGGCGTGCAGCAGCTTCTCACGCTCGCAAGTGACTTTCATGGATCGATACTACCTTTCTGTGATTCTTGAACGAACCCTGATTCCGGTGGGGCTCGCTTCGCTCGACCCACCCACCCCTGTAAAGGTCTTAATCTGTTACGGTTTCACGGTTTATGGTATCACTTCGGCTTCGGCGCGCGTCACAACGGGGTGGCGGCGGGTGAACGG
>JBKQVT010000076.1:0-29087 GCA_052139835.1 Thermoguttaceae bacterium | reverse complement strand
GCAACGAACGCGAGCAGCTCATCAGCGAGGTGCTCGACGAGACCTTCGGCCTGGGGCCGCTGGAATTCCTGCTGAAGGACCAGACGGTCAGCGACATCCTCATCAACGGGCCGAAAAACGTCTACGTCGAGCGTCGCGGCAAGGTGGAGAAGACCAGCGTGGTGTTCCGCGACAACGATCACCTGATGCAAATCATCGACCGCATCATCTCGCGGGTCGGCCGGCGGGTGGACGAGACCTGTCCGATGGTCGATGCCCGCATGTTGGACGGCTCGCGTTTCAACGCCATCATTCCCCCCTTGGCTCTGGACGGCGCCTGCGTGTCGATTCGGCGCTTCGGCACCAATCCCCTAAAGCTTGAGGACTTGCTCAATTACAAGGCATTCACGCCGGAGATGGTCATGCTCTTGGAAGGGGCCATCAAGGCGCGGCTGAACATCATCATTTCCGGGGGCACGGGCTCGGGCAAGACGACGCTGTTGAACACCCTTTCCAGTTTCATTCCCAACACCGACCGCATCGTCACCATCGAGGACGCGGCCGAGTTGCAGCTCCAGCAGGACCATGTGGTGCGGTTGGAGACCCGGCCGCCCAACATCGAGGGCAAGGGCGCCATCAACGCCACCGACCTGGTGCGGAACGCGCTCCGCATGCGTCCGGAGCGGATCCTCATCGGCGAGTGCCGTGGCGCCGAAGCCCTCGACATGCTGCAAGCCATGAACACCGGCCACGAGGGCTCGCTGACCACGATCCACGCCAACACGCCGCGGGACGCCATCTCGCGGCTGGAAACCATGATCATGATGGCGGGCTTCGAGCTCCCCTTGAAGGCCATGCGGACGCAAATCGCCAGCGCCGTGAACCTCGTCGTGCAGGCCACGCGCTTGCAGGGCGGCAGCCGCAAAATCACCTGCATTACCGAGGTGCTGGGCATGGAGCAGGACGTGGTGGTGATGCAGGACATCTACCGTTACGAGAAAGAAGGGGTCGACGAGAACGGCGGCACCTTCGGCAAATTCGTCGCCACCGGCGTGCGGCCCTCGTTCATGCCGCGGCTGGAGACGGCCGGCGTGCGGCTGCCCTCCAGCGCCTTCCGCCAGCGGGTGATGATGGAGGATTGATGAAGACCGCAGGGCTTGGGGACGAGGTCGGTATTCGCCCTGGAAACAGGGTCACTCTCAGTACAGGACGCCTTACGTGAGTCCGCTTCTGATCGTCTTTGCCGTGTTCGTGGGGGTGACCGCCTTGGTGGGCGGGGTGCTGCTGGCCAGCCAGAAGCCGGGCAACCGCATCGAGGACCGTCTCGACCTGCTCACCGGCGCCAACACGCCGGCGGCCGCCAAGGATGGACTGCTGAAACAGGCCAGCGTGCTGGCCCGTCCCTTGGACCAGGGCCCCGGTTTGGTCGACGCGCTGGTGGAGCGCTTCGGCAACTTCAACCTGCAGCGGCTCTTCGAGCAGGCCGACACCTCGCTGACCACCGGCAAGCTGGCGGCGTTTTCCGCCGCCCTGGCCCTGGCCGGCGGCGCCCTGGCGGCCGTGCTGAAGACCCCGGCGCCGCTGGTGCCGGTGGCCGGCATCGCGCTGGGGGCGCTGCCCCTGGGCTGGGTGCTGTTTCGCCGCCGCAAACGCCTGAAACTCTTTGCCGCCCAGTTGCCCGACGCCCTGGAAATGCTCTCCCGTGCCCTGCGGGCCGGGCAAAGCCTGGCCTTCGGCTTCAACATGGTGGGCAACGAAATGGGGGCGCCCATCGGCAAGGAATTCAACCGCGTCTTCGAGGAACAGAACCTGGGCATCCCCCTGGAAGAAAGCCTCTCCAGCCTCGGCCAGCGGATCCCCAACCTGGACCTGAAATTCTTCATTACCGCCGTGCTCCTGCAACGGCAAACCGGCGGCGACCTGGCGGAAATCCTCGATCGCATCGGCAGCCTGATCCGCGATCGCTTCCGCATCTGGGGCCAGGTCCAGGCCCTCACCGGCGAAGGACGCCTCTCCGGGGTCGTCCTGCTGGCCCTGCCGCTGGTGCTGTTCATCACCGTGTACCACTTCAATCCCAAGTATGTCTCCTTGCTATTCACCGATCCGATGGGAAGGAAGATGCTGACCTTCGCTGTCATCATGCAGGTCGTCGGCGCGCTGGTCATCCGCAAAATCATCAACATCAAGGTGTAAACAAGAAACTAGAAGCTAGGAGTTAGGAGTTAGAATACAAAGCGGTGCCCCGTCGATGCTCCTAACTCCTACCTCCTAACTCCTAACTCCTAACTCCTAACTTCCATGGTCTTCGCCGAGAGCCTGATCAGTTTCCCGCAACTCCTGCCGGTGGCGCTGTTCGGCCTGTTTGCCGTGGCGGCCTGGTGGCTGCTGGGGCTGGTGGCCAACGACAAGCCGCGGGCGCTGGAGCGGCTGGCCGAGTTGAAGAATCCGCGCGCCCGCCGCGCCCCACAGGCGGATGCCCTCTTGAAGCGCTCCGATCCGATGACCAAGGTGCTGGAGAGGGCCGGCCCGGCCCTGGCCGCGCCCTTGCAGCCCAAGAGCGAGGCCGAGCAGGGCAAGCTGAAAATGAAAATGACCAACGCCGGCTTCCGCGGCGAAGGGGCGGCGGCCGTCTTCCTGGGCCTGAAACTCGTGGGACTCATGGCCGCCTTGGTCCTCGGCGGCGGCACGGTCATCGGCGTCAGCGGCATCAACCGGCAAGCCCTCCTGACCGTCGCCACGCTGGCCATGGTCCTCTTCTACCTCCCCGATTTGATCGTCGGCTTTATCGCCAAGAGCCGGAAGCAAGCCATTTTCCTGTCGCTGCCCGACGCCCTGGATCTGCTGGTCGTCTGCGTCGAGGCCGGACTGGGCCTGGACCATGCCATGCGCAAGGTCAGTGACGAGATGAAGCGGACGCACCGGGTGCTGTCGGAGGAATTTGCGCTGACGAATTTCCACCTGCAAATGGGGCGTGCGCGATCGGAAGTCCTGCACGAATTGGGGATGCGGACCGGGGTTTCCGACCTCCGCTCGTTAGCCGCAGTGCTCATCCAGGCCGACAAGTTCGGCTCCAGCATCGCCCAGGCGCTGCGCGTACAGAGCGAATCGTTGCGGATCCGCCGCCGGCAACTGGCCGAAGAAAAGGCCGCCAAGACGGCCGTCAAACTCATCTTCCCCCTGGTCCTCTTCATCTTCCCCGGCATTTTCGTGGTCCTGGTGGGGCCGGCAGCCATCAGCATGGTGCGGCAAATGTTCCCCATGCTGCAGAAGTAAGGGGGAGGGCGGAGGGCGGAAGGCGGACACGCTGCCCACGATGGAGGGAAGATAATCCGATTGGCTAGACTGGGAGGCGCCGGCAGGGCCGCCCGCGACCTTGCCGCCCACGCCGGCCGATAGGGATATATGGTCCGTTAGGGTTGCAAGGAGGACAGGTGCCATGAAGTCGCGAATATCTTGGTGTGCCCTGGTGTTGGCGGTTGCCGGTTTTTGCCCGCCGGCCGCGGCACAAGACAATTGCCTGCGGAGCTTCTTCACGGGCGTGGCCAAGGACACCGCCCGGCGAAACTGCTGGCCGACGCCCTTCATCTACCCCGCCCGCCAGGCAGCACGCGAACCCTTCGCCAACATGGTCGCCAACGGCTGGGAAGTGCAAAACATGCTCACCGACGGGCACTTCGACGTGGAGACGGGCAGTCTCACCCCCGCCGGGCAGGCGATGGTGCTGCGGATTCTCAACGACACTCCCCAACAACACCGCGGCATCTTCGTCCACCGCGCCCGAACGCCCGAGGAGACCGCGACGCACATCCACGCCGTCGAGCAGTTCGTCGAGCAGTCGGTTCCCCCCAGCGAGTATCCCACAGTGCTGGAATCGCGGCGGTCTGCGGACGGTTATCCCGCGGAGAGTTACGACGTCGTGCGGCAGAAATTCCTCAAGGCGCTGCCCGATCCCAAGCTGGCGCCCGCGGATTCGAGCAGCACCTCGGCCAGCAGCACCCCGCATTAGCTCCGGTTGCCGAAACTTGGGTGCCACGACCTGGCGAAATCATCACCGCCGGCCGCCATCTTTTCGCCACGCGCCGCCGCCGCCGGCGCCCGCATGCGGACGCGGCCGGCGTGCACAAGGCCTTGCGGGCTAAGCCTTTTCGCTCGCCCCGGCGGCTTTGGCACGGCAAATGCATTGGCAGTCATCCAACCTACCTTGTCTCCTGGTTGATTCCCCGGAGATGTGCCTACCGTAGGGCGCCTGCCGCGCCGATGCGCGGCAGGCGTCTTACGGGCCTCCCGCGCCATCCGACCTCTACGGCAGGCCGGCCAGGAACTGAAGCATCGCCGCGTTGACTGCGGCGGGCTGCTCCAACGGCGCCAGGTGGCCGGCGGCGGGGATTTCGACCAAGCGGGCCGCGGGGATCGCCCGCGCCATCGTGGCCATCTCCGCCGGCGGCGAGATCGCGTCCTGCTGGCCCACCAAGAGCAACGTCGGACAGTCGATCGCCGGCAAGAGCGGAGTGAAATCCTCGCGCTGGGCCATGCCGCGCAGCGCGGCCGCCAGCCCCCGCGCCTGGCTGGCGGCGATCATGTCGCGCAACAGGCCGACCAAGGGCGGATTGTCCTGGAGCGTCTGGGGGGCCAGCAGCCGCGGGAGCATCGACTCCCCCAACATCGCCGGCCCGTCCTGGAGCACCCGCTCAGCCGTTTGGCGGCGGGCGGCGGCGGCCTCGGGCGTATCGGCGCCGGCCCGCGTGTCGCAAAGGATCAGGCCCCGCAGCCGGGCACGATGCTTTTTCCAGAACGCCAGGGCGATGTAACCGCCCATCGACAGCCCGCACAAGACCACCGGCTCGCCGATCGCCAATGCCTCGAGCAAGGCGGCCAGGTCGTCGGCGTGGCGCTCCATGGCGACGGCTTCCTCGCTCCCCGCGCCGCTGCGGCCGAAGCCGCGCAGGTCGGGGGCCAGCACGCGGTACTGTGGCGAAAGCGCCGCGATCTGGCCGTTCCACATGCCGTGGTCGAGCGGGAAACCATGGACCAGCAGCACCGCGGGTCCCCGCCCGCAGTCGACGTACCGCAGGTCAACGCCGCCGATGGTGATCCAGTCCATGCCCTCTACTTCTTCGGCTTTTTCTCTGCCGTCTTCTCGGCCAGGCTCTTGCGGAACAGTTCGAGTTGTCGCCGGATGAGGCCCGAGTGTGGTTCCAGCTCGGCGGCCTTGGTCTGGTAGGTGACGGCGTTTTGGTAGTCGCCCTTGGCGAAATAGACGCGGCCCAGGGTATCGTAGTAGCCGCCGGTGTCGCGGTCGTTGCCCTCGCGGAGAATTTCCAGCGACTTCTGCGAGTCTTTCAAGGCCTCGTCGAGGTCGCCTTCGGTGTTGGCCACCAGCCAGGCGAGCTGGTTGTAGGCGGCGGCGTTCTCCTTTTCCTCGTCGATCTTCTCCCGCGCCATTTGCACTTCAGTGCGGATCAAGCCGACGACCTTCTGGTGGAATTCGGGCGTCTGGCCGGCACACCGATAGCAGGCGATCAAGACGTCGATGTCCGAGGGATTTTCCGCCAGGGCCTTTTCCAGGTGCTGCCGCGCCTTGACCTTGTCGCCCTTGGTTTCCCAATGGCAGGCAAAGAAGTAATCCATCTGGGAGCGGAGTTCGGGAAGGCTGGCGGACGGATTGGGCGTGGGCGAATTGGGGGCGGGGCGATTGGCCGCGGCGGCAGTCACGGCGGTTTGCAGCACTTCGCCGGCGGCGAGGTCGTCGCCCTGATCGTGCTCCATCTCGGCCAAGCGGTAGGCGGCCAACGGCATCACGGCCGCGTTGACGGCCATGATGTAGCGGTATTCCTTCTCTGCCCAAGCGAAGAGCCCCCGCTTTTGCAGGCTCATCGCCGCGGCGAAATGGCCGTAGACCGCATGGATCTCCTTGCCCGCATTGAGCTTCAGCGCCTGGGCGGCGAGTTCCTCGGCGCGGCTTTTCCTGCCTTGGGCCAGTTGGGCTTCGGCCACGGCATAGGAGAGCACGGCATCGCCGGCGATCACCGCAGCGAAACGGTCCGCCGCCTCATCGACGACCTTCCACGCCTGCTGCTCGATCAACCATTGCAGCGTTTCGACGAGCGTCTCGGTGTCGCCGTTGTCCAGGCGAATCAGGCGGCGCATCGCGGCCAGCGCGTCGTCGTTGCGGCCCAGCTTCTTCAGCCGCGCCACCTGAACATGCACCAGCGCGACCACGATCTCCCTCGTGGTCGCCTCCGGCGAGGCCTGCAACACCGACTCCTCCGCTTCGATCATCTTGTCCCAGGGTCCGTCCGCCGCGGCGAGGTTTTCGCCGAAGCTGGCATAGCTCAACAACCACCCGGCGGCCGCACGGTGGCTCTTGTCCAAGACCTTCCGTATCGCCGCCGCGACCTCCTTCTCCGGTTCCGCCCCCGGCTTCACCACGCCGAGCAGCTCGATGGCCGCCTGCTTCGACAACACCGCCGATTTCTCGTACCGCACCAAGCGGCAAAGGGCGGGGATGCCGCTCCACGCCGGCAGGACCGCCAGCCGGTGCATGGTCGCCTGCCGCTGGGCGCTGTCTTGCGATTCGTAATCCTGCAGCAACCGCTTGACTTCCGGCGGATCATCGCGATCGGCCCATTCCACCCGCATCAGCCGCACAAGATACCGCGCCCGCGCCGCGACCTCCGGGTCTTCGCTGGCCGTCGCCTCGCTGAGGACGTCGAAGGCCTCGAAGCCCAAGGCGGCCAACTCCGTCTGGGCCCGTTGGCGCACGAAGTAGTCCTTGTCACCCAGTTCTTGGACCAGGCGGCGAATGCGTTGCGGGCTGTTGTCGGCCGCCGGCGGCGCCGGGGGCGGCGCCGCCTCGGACCACCGCGCCGCGGCCAGCACCATCACCACCGCCGCCACGACCAGCACAGTACCCTTCGTCCTGTTGGGCATCCGCTGCTCCTCAACTACCGGGGGGATTCGCTCAACCTGCCTTACTGCAAGGATACCTTGACCCGCCGCCCGCGGCAAGGCGCAAGGAGAAAGGGGAAAGGGGAAAGGGGAAAGGGATTTGGGGATTTAGGGATTTAGAGATTCGGGATTAGAAACCTGCGGAACCGCAAGCGACGCGAGACGCCTTGCGACCCAGATCCCTAAATCCCTAAATCCCTAAATCCCTAAATCCCTAAATCCCTAAATCCCTAAATCCCTAGCCCAGCACCACCGCCATGGCCTGACCGCAAGGCGAGTGATTGAGCACCACGGCGGTGGGCTGTTTCACCTCCAGGGGCTGATCGTGGACGACGTTCACGGGGCAGTCGGGGTCGGGATGTTGGTAATTTCGCGTCGGCGGGACGAGCCCGTTCTGCAATGCCAACACGCTTGCCACCAGCTCAACCGCTCCGCTTCCCGCCCCCAGGTTGCCGAAGCAGCTTTTTGGGGCGGTGACGGGCACGTCGCCCAGCGTGGCGCGAATGGCCTGGGCTTCGATGCGGTCGTCGTTGGGGGTGCTGGCGCCATGGGCGTTGACGTGTCCGACGTCCTGCGGCGAAAGGCCGGCGGCCCGCAGCGCGGCGTGGATGGCGCGGCCGATGGCGTGCCCTTGGAGCAATTGTTCGCGGCCGTGCGGCTCAAAGGTGGCGGCCGAAGCCAGGATCCGCGCCTGGACCTTGACCCCGCGGGCAGCGGCATGGGCGGAGGTCTCCAGCAGCAAGGCCGCCGCTCCCTCGCCATAGACCATGCCGTCGCGGCGGGCGTCGAAGGGGCGACAGGCAGCCGCCGGATCGTCGCTGCGATGCGACGAGGGAAGGATCGCCGCGCGGACCAGCGTCGCCGGGTGAAGCCGCGAGCTGCCGCCGCCGACGATCATCACGTCGGCCTGGCCGCGGCGGATAACACCGACGGCCTCGGCCACGGCGGCCAGGCTCGAGACCTCGCCCAGCACCACGGAGTTGCTCGGGCCGCGGGCGTCCTGGGCAATGCCGATGTGGCAGGCCAGCATGTTGGGCAGGTACTTGAGCATCCACAAGGGGAAGACCTCCGCCATGGCCATGGGGCCCCAGCGGCTGTAATCGAAGCGGCCCTCCACCAGGCAGGCGCGGTAGACGTTGATCATGTCCTCCAGTTCGCAGGTCATCATGTCGGCGCCGAACAGCACGCCCAAGCGGTCGGGAGCAATGGGGTGATCGTGGAGCTGGCCGTCGCCGGCTGCCATCTCGGCCGCGGCCGCTGCCAACTGGATGTCGCGGCTCATCACCTTCAGGCTCTTGCGCGGCCGGACGTACTGCTTGGGATCGAAATCGGCGACCACGCCGCCGAACGAGACCACCGGGGAGGAATCGTCCCCATAGCCTGCCAGCCGCCGCACCCCGCTGCGGCCGCCGCACAGCCCGGCCCAATAGGCCTCTTTGCCGATGCCGATCGGGCAGATCACCCCGACTCCGGTGATGGCGATTTCCTGCGTGGGGGTCATCAGCGACCTTTACTTTGCCGTCTTGGTGCCCAACAGGTCGGCCAACGCCGCGCGAAGCTGCCTCATGGTCAGGGGCATGAAAAGCACCTTGCGATGGTCGGCCACCTCGGCGTCCTTCTCCCAGGCCCGCTGATTCTCGCCCAGCAACAGCAGGGCCCGGACCGACAATGCCTTCCGGTCCGTGCCCAGCCGGTTGAACCACTCCAACGCCGCCGGGCCGATCTCCTCGGCGGCGAAGAGCACGCAGTCGGCCACCGTGTTGTCTTGACGAAAGCGGCTGACGGCGCGGGCGGGGTCGCTCGTCAAGAGCACGCGGTAGCCGGCGCGCTTGAAGCCCTCGCGGTAGATGTCCTGCATCTTCTGGTTCGATTCGACGATCATCACCGAGCGCTGCTGGCCCGCGCCCGCCAGGCCCTCGCGGCCGATGCCGCTGTCGTCCGGCGAGGCCGCGGCCGCATCCTTGCCGGCCAACTGCCGGGCGGCCAGGTGCAGATCGGCCAGCATCGCCGAGGGCGATTGATAGCGGCGGCTGGGATCCAGGGACATCGCCTTGTTGACCACCAAGGTGACCCAGTGGGGCATTCCCGCCGCCACGCTCTGCAGGGGAATCACCTCCAAAAAGCGCTGCTTGGAGAGCCGTTGCAGGGGGTCGCGGCTATCCGACAGCGGCGCCAGGCCGGTGAGCATGTGATAGAAGATGCAGCCGAGGAAATAGATGTCGCTGCGGGTGTCGTCCTTGCGGACTCCCGTGGCCCGCTCCAAGGCCGCATAGTCGATGGTCCGCGTGTTGCGCAGGTCGGCCAGGGCGTCGTCGGCGACGGCTTCGTCCATGGCGGCCAGGCCGAAATCGACCAGCTTCGCCTGCCCGGCGCTGGAAACCAGCACGTTGTTGAGTTTCAGGTCGCGGTGCGTTACGCCGTGCTCGAAGGCGTAGCGGAGCCCTTCGGTCATGTCCGTCATCAGCTTGACGGCTTGCAGCGGCTCGATCGTCTTGCGGACCTTGACGAAGGTCTGCAAGTTCCAGCCCTCGACGAATTCCATCACCAGGAAGTGATGCCGCTGCTCGGAAACGACCTCGAAGATGGGCACGATGTTGGGATGCCGCAGCGTGCAGCCCACGTGGCCTTCGCGCATGAACTGGCTGGCGTGCCGGGGGTTCTCGCTGTAGCGCGTCCGCAGCACCTTCAACGCCACCACGGCGCCGGTCTTCTGGTGCACGGCGCGAAACACCCGCGCGAAACTGCCCGCCCCGACCAGGTACAAGACCTTGTAGGAACCGAAGAAGAAACCGGAGCGCTCGCCGTTGACCACCCGCTCGACCTGGTAGTTGGTGAGGAACTCGCGGCGGACCAGCAATTGCAGAAGGTCGCTGACCGGCACGTTGCGGGTGCCCAGGGCAGCCCAAACCTCGCGAAGCTGCCGATCGTCCAGCAGCCCCAAGTCCAGTGCCCGTTGCGCGATTTGTTCGGCGCTCGGATTCCCCATGCCGCTACTGACCCCCAGGCCCGAAAGGGCGATGCCGTGGTCCGCTGACAGCCGTGGACACGCCGACCCGCCCAACTCCTCCATGGTAGAACCAGATCGGTCTTGCTGCAATGACCCGGCCGGTTTGCAGCGGGCGCCGGCGTGCGAAACCGCCGGCGCTGCCCCGCGCCACCCCTGTTTTCCACCCAATCCCTAGTCCTTTCCCTCCTGGCTCTCCTCCCATTTGCGGCGGAAATCATCACGCTCCCGGCGGGTGGCCTCCAGGTCGAAGGCCAGGTACTTCATGTCCAGCCGCAACTGCCCCAACGCGTCCTGGACCAGGGAAAGGATGCGGCGACGCCGCTTGGTGGCCTCCACCACGCGGGCCAGCACCGGGGCGACCTTCTCCAAGTGCTCCGCGGGGAGTTGCTCGGCGAGTGCCATCAGGTCGAGGACCTCGCGGGGCATGTCTTCCGATGGAGTTTCCGATTTCAGGATGCGTGCTGGCTGGCTCATGGTTGCGTCTCCGAAAGAGGATGGGAACGAGCTTTTGGAAAGCACGCCGCGTGCCGCTGCGGGGGATGGGTCGCGGGGAAACGGCATAACTTCTTGATTTCCATAGACTTGCGCCATCGCTGCCGCCTTCCGGCCCAAGACTTCGCGCTGAGAAAACGCCACGTTTTGCTCTGGATGCTCTTCGCAAATCCTGATACAAGCACGCTTTACGTCCCGGTGGCTTGAGGCCGCAGCGGGTGGTCTTTTTGCCACGCCGCCCGGCACCCGCCAAATGCCATCCTCCACGCCACCTTCACCCTCCGAATTCCGACATCCGAATTCCGAATTTCAACCCGTATGTCCTTTCCCACCCTCAAGCTGACGGTCGGCTTGCTCTTGTGCCTGCTGGCTGTGCCGGTGGTTCTCGCCGCGGAGCCGGCCTGGCAGGAGGGCTTCGAGTCGGCGCAGCCATCGTGGCGGAGTGCCGGTGGTGATGCGCACTGGCGCATCGTCCAACAGCAGCGCGTCCAGGGGCAAGCCCATAGCGGCCGGCGTTCGGAATGGTTGCAGATCGTCGGCGACAACGGCACCTCGGCCTATATCGGCCACGAGGTGGGCCGGCCGCGGGTCATCGACGAGTTGCTGCCCTCGGTGTGGATCCTCTCCGACCGGGCCGGCCTGCAATTCGCCGCCGACATTATCCTTCCGCGGGCGATCGACCGCCGCACCGGCAAGCCCCTGCTGGCCCGCGTGTTCGGCGCCGTCTACAACAATCCCGGCCACTGGCAGCAGCTTCGCATCGACGGCATTCCCCAATTATTGGCCCGGCAGCTCCGCGTGCTGCGCAGCCAACTGGGGACCGACGTCGACGGCCGCGAGGCCTACATCCAACGCGTGCTGCTGAACGTCTACGGCGGTCCCGGCGTGACCAACGTGTGGATCGACGACTTGGAGATTTCCGGCTATGTGAGTGCGGCGCCGCTGTCAGCCGGCGCCGCGTCGTTGCGGCCGGCGCCGCGGCCGCCGGTGGCCGAAGCCATCCTGCCCGGCTCGCTGCCCGGTCCGCGGCGCGGAAACCTCGAGTCCCGCTCCGGGCCGGGGGTGCGCCTGAGCGGCTCGGTGCTGCTGGCCGACGGCGAGCCGATCTTTCCCCGCGTGATCCAATACCAAGGCGAGCCGCTCGTGCTGCTGAAGCAACTGGGGTTCAACGCCATCTGGACGCCGGAGTTGCCCGCGCCGCAGGTCCGCGAGGAGGTGCAGCGGCTGGGTCTGTGGTTGGTTTGCCCGCCGCCGCGGCTCTCCGACGCCGCGCCGGCCGGCGCCGCGCCGGCGCCCGCGGCCGAGTTCGGTCCCGAGTTTCAGCGGGTCCTGGCCTGGGACCTGGGCAGCGACCTGATCGGCCAACAGCTTGCCGGCGTGCAGCGCTGGGCCGAGTGGGTCCGCGCCGCCGACTCCCGTCAGCATCGCCCCTTGCTTTGCTCGCCGCGCAACGATCTGCGCGGCTACAGCCGCCAGGTGGATCTGCTGCTGATCGATCGTCGTCCGCTGGGCAGCAGCATGGAACTGGCCGACTATGGGATCTGGGTGCGTCGGCAGCCGTTGTTGGCGCGGCCCGGCACGCCGGTGTGGACGACCGTGCAAACCCAGCCCAACGAGGGCCTTCGCCAGCAACTCGCCGCCTTGCAGCCCGGCCGCCCCCTGCCCGGCGCCGTGCCCGGCGAGCAAATGCGATTGCTCGCCTATACGGCCATTTCGGCGGGCAGCCGGGGCCTGGTCTTTCTCTCCCGCTCGCCCCTGAGCGCCACCGACCCGGAAACCCGGCGGCGGGCGATGGACCTCGAACTGCTGAACCTCGAACTCCGCCTGATCGAGCCCTGGGCCGCCGCGGGAGACTACGTCACCACCGCCGAAACCAGCTCCCGCGACGTCACCGGCGCGGTGGTGCGGATGGATCGTGCCCGCGTGGTGTTGCCCCTCTGGTCCGGCCCCGGCGGCCAATGTGCCGCGGCCGAAACCACCGGCAAGGACCTGGCAATGGTGGTGCCCGGCACGCCCGAATCGACCTTCGCTTATCAACTTGCGCTGGGCCGCTTGGAGCCGCTGCGGACGAAGCGGGCCACCGGCGGCATCCGCGTCAACCTGGAAAACTTCCCCCTCAGCGCCGCGGTACTCTTCGCCCAAGACCCGCCCATCGTCGATGAAATGACGCACCGCGTGGCGGCCAGCGGGCAGCGGCAGGCCGAACTGGAATGTGCCCTGGCCGAACAACGTCTTCGCGCCCTCCAGGAGTTGGCCCCGCAGCTTGCCCGCCACGCGCCCCCCCCGGCCGCCGCCTCCAAGCGCATGGATGCCGCAGGGAAGGACCTGCAAGCCTCGCGGGTGCAACTGGCCGCCGGCCGGTACGCGATGGCGGCCTTCCACGCCCGGCAAACGATGCGCTCGTTGCGGCAGTTGGAGCGGGCCTATTGGCAAGTGGCCACGGTGGCGCGCGCCTCGCCGGCCGAGAGTCCGGGGACCGCCGGTTTTGCTACCCTCCCCTGGCACTGGAACCTGAGGGACCGGCTGGCATGGTGGCCGCCGGGGCCCAACCAGCTCGCCGGCGGCGATTTCGAGCGCCTCGACGTCATGGTCCAAGCCGGCTGGCGGCATTACCAACATCCGCTGGAGGCAGTCCACACGGCCGCCGACCTGGTCGCCGAGGCCGCCCACTGCGGCCACTTGGGGCTGCGGCTGACCGCCCGCGCCAACGACCCCGAGAACCCCCCCGCCATCCTCGAAACGCCCCCGCTGTGGCTCACCAGTCCCGCCGTGCCCGTCCAGGCCGGTCAACTGGTGCGCATCCACCTCTGGGTCAACATCCCCGCCCCCATCACCGCCAGCGTGGACGGGCTGTTGGTGGTTGATTCGCTGGGCGGCAACGATCTGGCCGCGCGGATCGACAAGACCGCCGGCTGGCAGGAATTCACCCTCTATCGCGCCGTGCCGCAACCAGGCGCCGTCAGCGTCACCTTCGCGCTGTCGGGCCTGGGCGAAGCCCGGCTCGACGACGTATCCATCGAAGTGCGCTAGGACAAAATGAACGAATCGCAAACGCCTCGCCCCGTAGTGCAATCCCTGTGGATCGGAAAGACACTCTCCGTCATGGAGCAGTTGGCCATTCGTTCCTTTCTGGAGAACGGCCATCCTTTCCATCTCTACGCGTACGAAGAAATCGACAATATCCCCGCCGGCACGGTGGTTCGTTGCGGCGAGGAGATCCTTCCCGCCGCGGAAATCTTCTGCTACCCGTGGGGATTCGGCAAAGGGAGCGTGGCCGCCTTTGCCGACCTGTTTCGCTACAAGCTCCTGCTGGAGCGGGGGGGCTGGTGGGCGGACATGGATGCCGTCTGCGCTAGGCCGCTGGATTTTGAAGACGAGCACGTGCTCGGTCTCGAGCGTTCGCGCGGCGGCGGTCGGCAAATCAACAATGCGGTGATAAAGGCCCCCATCGGCAGCCCGCTGATGGAATACTGCTGGGAGCAAGGCCGTCGCATGGATCGCGCGCGGTTGGTTTGGGGCCAGCTCGGCCCGCGGCTCTTGACCCGTGCGGTCGAGGCCCTGGCCGTGCCGGCGCGGATCCTGCCCCCGGAGGTCTTCTACCCCATCGACTACTGGCAGGTGTGGCAGTTGATTCGCTCTGGGGAAATGCCCGGCGATTGTTACACGATCCACCTGTGGAACGCCCGCTGGCACTCGGAACGACTCGATCCGGATGCCGTCTATAACCACGGTTGCATTTTTGAACAACTCAAACGCCGCTACGGCGTCCACTCGCCGCCTCGGGCCCCGCGGGGGCCGGGGTGGCGGCCCCTGTGCCGTTACGGCCTGCGGAGACTCAAGGCCAGCCTGCGGAGGACCTCGCCGCCTCCGGTGACAACGACGGTACTGGCGTCGGCAGAAACCAGAGAGACATGCGAGGTTTAACCAATCCGATCATTTGCCCGCAAAGAAGCGCGGGAATATTCCGATTATAGTGATTGAAGCCGGAAGACCGAATCAGCAGACTTGGAATTCTGGGCAAACAGCGCGGAGAGAATCGTAGGGAACACATGACTCTACCCGTGATTCAGTCGCTCTGGATCGGAAGCAGACTCTCCGTCATGGAGCAGTTGACCATTCGTTCCTTTTTGGACAAGGGTCATCCATTCCATCTGTACACGTACGAAGACATCGCTGGAATTCCCGCCGGCACGGTCGTTCGCTGCGGCGAGGAGATCCTTCCCGCTGCGGAAATCTTCTGCTACCCGCGGGGGTTCGGCAAAGGGCGCACGTCGGCATTTGCCAACGGCTTTCGCTATAAGCTTCTGCTGGAGCGGGGGGGCTGGTGGGCGGACATGGATGTCGTCTGCGTCCGGCCGCTGGATTTTGCCGACGAGCATGTGGTCGGTCTCGAGCGGTCGCCCGGCGGTGGCCGGCAAGTCAACAATGCGGTGATGAAGACGCCGATCGGCAGCCCGCTGATGGAATACTGCTGGCAGCAGAGCCGCGGTGCCGACCGCTCGCGGCTGGTTTGGGGTCAGACCGGGCCGCGGCTGCTGACCCGCGCGGTCGAGGCCGTGGCGCTGCCGGTGCGGATCCTGCCCCCGGAGGCCTTCTACCCCATCGACTACTGGCAGGTGTGGCAGTTGATTCGCTCTGGGGAAATGCCCGGCGATTGTTACACGATCCACCTGTGGAACGCCCGCTGGCACGCGGAACGACTCGATCCGAATGCCGTCTATGACCAGGGTTGCCTTTTTGAACAACTCAAGCGCCGCTACGGCGTGCCCTCGCCGCCTGGGGCCCCGCGGGGGCCGGGGTGGCGGCCCCTATGCCGTTACGGCCTGCGTAGAATCAAGGCCGGCCTGCGGAGGGCCTCGACGCCCCCGGCGAACTGGAGGGCGATGGCTTCGCCAGGACCGTAAAAACACGCAAAGTGTGACTGTTTTGACCATTTTCCTCCGAAGAACGCGCGGAAAAATACCGAGTATACCAATTGTAACCGGAAAGCCGGTTCAGGCGACTTGGGAACCTGGGAAAACATTGCGGACGGGATCGAAGGAGGCAGCAGTCTCTGCCCTCATTCCCATGGGAACGGTGAAGCGGCGGTGGGAAGGAACATGAGCGCTCCGGAACTATCACTGTTGATTTCCACCTACCAGCGGCCCTGGCACCTGTGGCGCGCGCTGTTGGCGGTTTCGCTGCAGCGCGGCGTCGAGGGGAAGTTCGAAGTGATCGTGACCGACGACGGCTCGACGGACGAAACGGCCCGCGTCGTCGAGTCCTTCGCCCGCCGCGGCGCGTTCCCGGTGAAGTTCACCACCCACCAAAACCGCGGCTTCCGCCTTGCCCAATGCCGCAATGAGGGAGTGGCGGTGGCGGCGGCCCCCTACTTGCTCTTCACGGATGCCGACTGCCTGCTGCCGCCGGACCATCTGGCCATCCACTTGCACTGGCGGCGTCGCGGCACCGTCATCGCCGGCGATTGCTACCGGCTGGACCGCGCGGCCACGCAGCGCGTGACCGAGCAAACGATCCAGAGCGGCGAGTACGCGACGTGGATCTCCCGCCGCGAGCGGCTGCGGCTTCTGAAGAAGGGGCTCTGCGCGCCAGTCACGTCGCTGCTGCGGATCCCCATGCGGCCGCGGCTGACCGGCTGCAACATCGCCCTCTGGCGCGACGACTACGAGCGCGTCAACGGCTTTGACGAGAACTTCGTCGGCTGGGGCCTGGAAGATCGCGACCTCCAGGTGAGGCTCGGCCAACTCGGCCTGCGCTTCCGCTCGATCGTGCTGGCCACTGCGGCCTGTCACCTCTGGCACCGTCCCCACCCCACCTTCGCCCGCAACAATGAAGGGACGGCGAACCTCTGCTACTTTCAACGGCAGGAAGTGCCTAGCCGCTGCCGGAATGGATTGGTCAAGGACGGCGGCGACGACCTGCCCGACGCGCGGCGGCACCAGGGGCAGCAGCATCTTTCCGGTCCGCACTTCCCGCTGAGGACGCCGGCGGTCACGCCCTGGGAGACTGCCCGTCGCGGCGATTGAGCCGCCGGGCCCAGTGCAGTCCGACCGCCGCCACGGCGACCAGTAGGCCCGCCTCGCGGGGCCACAGCCAAAGCCACCAGGCCAATCCCAGGGCGACGGCCCAGGTGTACGGCCAGCGCGCCAGCCACGGCCCAAGCACGCCGCGCCGCCACCCGAGCAGGACCGCGAGGGCCAGGGCCGCGACCAGGACGGCCGCCGCCGAGCGGCCGAAAAGCCCGTCGCCCGAAACCGGCGCGTAGTCGAGCGTGAGCGAATCGGCGCGGCCGCGGAGCGCACAAACGGTCACGCGCGGATCCTCCAGCGATGCCGCCCACAACGCCGCCGCGGAGCCCGGCGGCTGCTGGACAGCGTCGCCCTGCGCTGTCGTCTTCAGGGAAGCCGGCCCGGCCACGACCCAGCGCGTCTGCTCCACCGGCAGTTGGCCCAGCATGGGGGCGCGGAATCGCCAGCGCGTGGTCGAAGAAAACGGCATCCCCGTGCCGACGTTTTCGATCCCCGCGCCCGGCGGCGCATTGCCCGACGGTCCGCCGGCCGTTTCTTCCCGCGGGCACTGGGCCGCGCCGGCGTCGAAGACAACTTCCACGCGCTGTGCGGCCGCCTCGGGCCCCAAGGGCAACATCCAGGCCTGCACACCGACGGGAGAGGGCGGCATCGGCACGCCCCCCACCGCCGTTTGAATCAAGCGGAAACCGGCCGGTAACCACAAGGGGCACTCCGGCGTCTTGCCCGGCTCGACCTCGAAGGTGGCTGCCCCGCGGCAGGATCCGTCGAGTTGCCAGGCCAGGCGAATGTCGGCCAGGCGGACGCGGGCGCCGCCGCGGGAGGCCTCTGCCGCCCGGACCGCCGCCCGGAAAGATGATCCCACGACTTGATAGCCCGCTTCCCCCGCGCCGACGGCCAGCTCCGGGCGACTGACCGGCTGCAGGCCCTGCATATCCCACGTGATTGGCTCGCCCTGCAGTCGGGTGGGCAAGACGACGAAGCGTGCCCCCCCCGTGGCCCGTTGCAAGGCGATTTGCGGCACGCTGACACGCTCGCCCACCGCCACGGCCAGCGGTCCACGGAGCGTGAACTGATAGTCGCCCGTGATCGCCGTCGGGGGCTGCAACGTCAGGTGGTTCGCGTCGCAGCCCTCGACCAAACGCAACGCCCCCGACGCCTTGATTTTCGGCCGGACGTTCCGCCACAGCGGGGCATCCAACACAAGCTGGTCCAACACGCCGCCGCTAACCTTCAGCCGGCAGTCGAACACGGCCGTCCAGAAAGTCCCCTGGCGGGCCAGCCGGATGATCTGCCGGGCCTCGACGCTGGGCCGGTTGGGCAAGACTACGAGCGTGGCCGTCGGTGAAGCGGTCTTTGCGGCGCGGAGCCAGGCGACCAGCCGCCCCCGCCTTGCCCCCTCGGCCTCGGCCGGCGGCTCCTTCACCTCGGTCAGGCCGGCGGGCTGAGCGACTTCGACCAGGACCGACGGACGGCGGTAAAGTTGCACGGTGAAGGAACGCACGTGGGCGGACTCGACCTCGATCTGCGGCAGCGGCAGCTTCGTTCCCACCGCCGCCGGCAAGCGGCCGCGCAGCGTCAACTCGTGCGGCGCGGCGGCCGGGTCCATGAGGAAGACCGTGATCGCACCGCTGGCGTCCACGCTCCAGCGGGAGGCCAAGGGCAGGCCGCCGGCCGACACCGCGATGCGATCGACCTTCAGGCCGGGGGGGGCCAGCAGCCGGTGCTGGAAGACGCCGCCGGAGGAGGTCGTCAACTTGGCGTCCAACTCCACCGCCGCCTCGTGGCCGTCGAAGTCCAGGACCAGCGTCTTGTCGACGGTGATTTCCGGCCGCCGCGGCCAGGTGGCAATGCTCCAGCGGCTCGCCCCCGGGGCCAGCCGGCAGGCCCACAGCGGGGTCGGCCGGGCCGCGCCCCAATTGGCGGCGAACTCGGGCACGGCCACCGCGTCCAGTCGCCCCGGCATCTGCTCCTGGTGTTCCAACGCCGGATCAACGGAGACGGCCAGCCAACGCTTCGTCGGCCGCACCTCGGCGAGGTCCAATTGCGGCAGCCGCAGATTGCCCACGCTCGATGCCCCGGTGAGCAGAAACTCCGCGTCGACCACCGCGCCGTCGGTCACCGGGCGGGCCCATTGCAGCTCGATGATTTGCGGTTGCCCGGCGGGCGTGCGGACGCGGACCGCCGGCGCGTCCGGTCCCACCAACGGCAACATCTGCAACGAGGGATCGGCGATCAGTTGCACGCTGCGCATCTGGCCCGCCGTCACCTTCAGCTTCAGCCGCGCATCGATCACCACCGAGCCGGGTTGAATCTTCAGCCAGAACAACTCCTCGGCGTCGATCGCCGGCGCAGCGCCCGCCGCCGCGGTGGGGTCCTCCCAGCGCACGGTCAAGCGACCCACGGGCCCCAGCTCGGCCGCCAGCCGCGAGGCTTGCTCTTCCTGGCCAGTGGCCCCGCACGCGGAGGGCACCTCGACCGGCGGCGCCCCCTCCGGCAAGGTCAACTCCAAACGCGACGTGGCCAGCCGCGGAATCGCCAGGTCGAAACCCGAGCCCCCCGCCGCGTTGCGCGCCGCCGGCCGCAGCACCAGCTCCAGCCGAAACTGGCCGGGCTCGGGAATATCCACCACCAGCGCGCCGCCGTCGGAGGACCATTGCGGCTGGATGGCGCGGCCGTCCAACTGCGAGGCGCCGGGCAGGAGATTCACCTCGTCGCGGCGAAAGGGAATGCGCACCCGCGCCGAATTGCTGAAAACGTGCAGGTCGAAAGCGGCGTGCAGCTCCTCGACGACCAGCCGCTGCGACATCTCCTCCTTCGCCAGCGAAGCCCGATAAACTCCCGCCGCAATCAGCCAGCCTTGCGGCTTCTCTGCCAGCGACGCGGACCGCCGATACAACTGGTCGTAGAACGGCTCCGGCACGTAGTACTTGCCGCCGTTGGGCTGCTGATGCTCGTCGACCGGGACAAAGACGCGATACGTCGGCGAGGGCGCCTTCTTTTCCGCGGCCTTCTTCTCCGTGGTCTTTCCTTCCACCGCCGTTCCCTCCGGCGTGTTGCTCTGGACCGGCTTGCTCTGGGCGGCCTTCTTCTCCGGCGGAGCGCCGCTTGCCGCGCTGCCCCAGAGAAAGAGGCCCAAGACCAGGACGACCGCCACGGGCAGCCCGGCGGCGCCCGTCGCCGCAAGCTGCGAGTCTGTTGTCGCCGGCGCCGTCGGCGCGGGGCGCAATCGCCGCAGCCAGCCGGCCAGCAGGCAATAGCCCGCGCCCAGCACAGCGCCGGAGCCGATGGGGATATATGCCGCCGGGACCAACAGGGCCGTGGCGGCCAGCGCGGTTGCCGTCGCCGCCAGTGCCCGCGGCCGGCCGGCCAGGAGCCAGCAACCCAGCGCAACGACCAGCAGAAACGCCAGCACGCCCAACAGGCGGAGGGTGGCACGATGGGTCACGACCAACCCGGACGACGTGCCCTTCGTCACCGGCAAGCGGTAGGCGGTCCATCCCGGGGTATCTTCGGTCTCATCGCCGCTGGTGCGGGCATCCACCCAGGGCAACTTGGCCGGCGGCGTCGCGGTCGCAGCCTGCCGCGGCGGCTCGGTGCCCGCGGCGGGTGGCTCTCCGGCGGCACGCCCCAGGGGACCGAAAAGCCGCTGGCTCCAGGTAAATTGCCGCGGCGCGGACTGGGGGGCCGCCGGCAGATACTCCGCCATCTCGTAGCCCGGCGGCAGCCAGACGCTCCACTCTTGCCAAAGGATCGGCACGTCGGCCTCCGCCAAGGGCGGCGCCACGCGGGCGACGGCCCCCAAGCGGTCGCCCCGCGTGCTGAAATGGATCGCCACCGTGGGATACTGCTCGTCGGCGGGCAGATCGATGGTCAGGCTTTGGTCGTCTGCTGCGCCGGGCCGGGCTGCCGTCCGCACGCCGTCGATCCACAGCCCGTGGACGTCGCGGCGGAAACTCCCGGCGGGTAGGCGGAGGCGGAGCGACGTTTCGCCGCAGTTCTGCAAGCGATAGGCGGCCAGGTGCTGGGCGGTCCCGTCCGGCATGTAGTGCGAGCACAGCGCGCCCTGCCAAACCCAGGTGCGCGGCACGCACGCGGGCTCGGCCGTCCACAACAGCAGCGGCGGCTCGGGCACCGCCGAGGTGTCGGCCACGGGATCGTACTGGTAGGCGGCGCGGATCGTCTGGCACTGGCCCGGCGGAGGCGGGGCAATCGCCACGGCCTTGAGGCGGTGGTTGATGATTTGCAGCGATTTCGCCCCCACGGAGCGCAGCACCAGCTTCGCCGGCTTCTGGGTCGCGTCCGGCAGCGAGGCCAGGCTGACCGGTTCCGGGCCGGCAAGTTTCGTCTCCCGCGTGGCGCGGATCTCGAAGGCCTCGCTCCGCGGCCGGCGGAGAGTCAGTTCCCAGGTTTCCTCCTCGGGAGGCCGCCCGGCAGCCACCTGCTCCTCGACCGGCCAGCGTCGCGCCACCAGCGCCTGGAGGTCTTCCTTGCCCAGCGACCACCGCACCTCGGCGCCGCGGCGATGGGAGAAGCGGACCAGCACGCGGTCGATGTGGGCGGAGGGGGAGGGGGTGCAGCGGAGCAGGTAGTCCTCGCGGAGCGTTTCGTTGCCCAGGCACGCCTCGACTTCGATCTCGGCCGTGTAGCTCGGTTTGCGGTTTTCCAGCGAGACCCGCAGCCCGGCGGCGCCGGCGTCGTTCTCGAAGAGCAGTTCGCCCGGCGGCTCGGCAAACAAGTCGCGTTGGGTGGCCGCCAGGTCGGCCGGGGCCAGCCGGGTGAGTCTTTCGCCGCCGGCGACCTTCACCTGGTACGCGCCGGCGGCGCGGACCGCCACCAGTTGCCGCTCTGCGGTGGCGGCGGGAAATTGCAGCGGCAGAAGGTCGGCGATCCCCAAATCGGCCCCCGGACCCGCATAGAGCCGGCGGGCGACGACGATCAACCGCAACGGACGATTGGCGGCCAGCGCCTTGGCCAGCCGGATGCTCAGCGCGGAGGGGTCGTCCGGCTTGTCGAAACTCCAGTCGTCCAGGGCGTCGGCCGGCGAGGATTCAATGGAATCGACGGTCCAGGAAGGGGCCACGCGAGCCTCCAGCGCGAACTGCGTGGCGTCGCTGGTGTGGAAGTCGGCGGACACGCGGGCGGTGATCTTGCCGCCTCCCAACTCGGTCGCCGTGGCGCTGAGGACCTGCAAGGGAGGGCGGCGCTGGGCCAGCACCAGCTCCACGGTGGCGTCGGGGAGGAAGTATTCGAACTGCGCCGATTCGCCCCCCTCCGCCGCCGACAGCGGACCGGCCCCCGATTGCCGGCAGTTGACCGGCGTGAGCCGCTGGATCAACAGCGGCGCCGGAACCCGCAGCGTGGCGGCGCCCTCCTGCCAGAAGATGCCTTCCGGATAGATCCGCGGCAGCCGCCAGGGCTCGCCCACCACCAGCGGCGCCAGCGCCCGCAGCCGCAACACCCCCGTGCCGTCGCGGATCGGCGCCGGCAGCGTCACGACCACTTTGCTCAACGGGCTGCCCGGCGGCGAGACCACCGACCAGGGCGCGGCCGCGTCGCCCCGCAGGGCGGTTACCAGTTGCAATTGCGGGTCCATCAGCAACGTCACTTGCCGCAGCGGCTCCTCGTGGGCCTCCAGCTTCAACTGCGCCGACACTTCCACGCCGCGGCGCGACAAGTCGTAGACCATCGAAAAGCCCGCCAGGGCCAGACGCCGCGGCTCTCCGGCCGCGTCCGCCGGCGCGATGCGGAGGTGAAAACGGTTGTGGCCCCCCAGCACGATCTCCCAGCGGCGCAGTTCCTCGCCGGCCGGTTGGGATCCCAGCACGATGCCATGGTCGACCGCCGGCACCAGGCCCAACGGCAAGTCGAGCGTCAATTGGTTGACCGGGCAGGGGGGCAAGGCGAAGGAGAACACCGCGCGGGGGCCGGCGTCGTGCCGTCCCAGCAGCGACCAGGCGGCGGCCGCCGTCCCGGGGCGCTCCACCAACATCCGCAGCTTGCCGTCGTCGTCCGAGCCGAGCACCGCTGGCGGGGCCGGGTCGGCGCCGAGCCAGCGGGCCTTGCCCAACGCCAGGTTGCAGGGGTCCAGCGCCAGCAAGGCGCTGACGCCCCCCGCGGCGGCAATCTCCCACGTCGCCTCGCCGCGGAGCGTCTGGGCCGTCTCCCAGCGGGCCGTGTAGCGGGCCATGACGATCCGCACGCCCGACGGCGCCCCCACCCCCGCGGCGGCGTTGCGGACGCTGGACAAGAGGCGCTCGAACTCGGCCGCGTCGATGGGCAAATACTTCCACTCGCCGCGGGGCCAGTCCGTCATGCGATCAGCCGGGGCAAACACCCGGCGAAACCGCAGCGGCTGGCCGCCCTCCTCCTTGGCCGCCCCGGCGCCCTCGGTGTCCGGCGCCGCTGCCGCGGCTGACGCCGTCAGCAGCGCCAGCCAGGTTGTCACGAGCACCGCGAGCGCGCAGGGTTTCATGGCGTGGTGTCCGGCGACGGCGACGAAGGAAGCAGCACGCCCGGCAGATTCTGCGTCGGCGTTGAGCCGTCGCCGGCGGGCGGGCGAGGTTGGCTCGTTATCGGCGACGGCCCGCGCGCTAGCACGGAGCTGGCCTTTTCGGCCGCCAGCGGCAGCGGCAGCGGCGGCCGCCGCCGCGCGAGGACGGCAGCGAGGACGGCGGCCACCAGGGCCAGCGCCAAACCGAGCACGGCGGCCTGGGCCGCCAGTCCCGCCGGTTCCGGATACACCATGCCGGCGGCCGCCAGCAGCACCGTGGCGGAGAGCAAGACGGCCGGATGGCTCAGCCGGCGCACGTAGATCAAGAGCAAGCCGGCCAGCAACGCCGCCCCCGAGGCCGCCAAGACGATCCACGAGCGGCCGGCCGTGTGCACCACGCAGCGGTCGACGTTGCCAAAAGCGCTGAATAGGTACGCGTTGACCTGGCCCGCCGGAGCCGCCCGCGGCCGCACGCCCACCCAGTTCTCCAACTGGGACTGGTCCAGCAGCGGCCGCCGGCCCCAGCAGAAGCCGCGCCAAGTCCAGGTCTGCTCGCCGGCGAAGCCCTCGGGCGGGGTGAGGAGGTGTTCATCGCGGGGCAGGATGAGTTGCCAATAGAGACGCCGCACCCAGACCTCGCGCCCCAGACGCGGCATCTCCAGCGCCAGGGCTCCGCGCAAGGGCCGCTCCAGGAACTGGTAGCGCAATTCCAGCAAATGGCTGTCATGGCCGGCATTGCCGGCCAGGGGGACCGTCATGCGGCCGTCGCCGGCGAGTTGGGCCGCCACCGCCTTGCCGTCCAACAGCACGCCGACCTGATCGGCCGCGACGCCGGGGGGCATCGTCAACTCCAACTCCTTGCGATCGGCGGTGAAGGCGAAGACGGCGCGGTCCTGCCGGGCGGAACTACTCAGCCAGCTTTGCACCCAGGCCCGCTCGACCACGGCCGCGGTGCCGCCGCTTTCCCAAGTGACGGTCAATTCGGCCTGCGCCGCGCGTTTGGCGGTCGTCAATTGCAGGCCGCTGGACGCGGCCGCCGGCGTCGCGGCCGTTTCCACCGCCGTCCAGGCCCCGGGGCGCGCTTCCACGCGGAGTCCCGCCGCCGCGCCGATGGTCAGCTTGTTGCCGGTCAACTCGCCGTCCACGGGCACCAGCAGGGGCACGCTCAGCACCGTGTGGTCGGCGGCTGCCGGCTTCTGCAGGGCCAGCCGGTAGCGGGCCGTCAATCGACAAACGCCGATGCAAGCCCGCGGCAGGGCAATCCTCATCCGCAGCGGCGCCGCCGGGTCGTCGCCGCTTTCCGGAAGCGCCACGGCCGTAACGGGCTGGTCCTGCTGGAACAATTCCAGCCGGCTCGATCCGGCCAGGCTGCGGGGGACCTCCAGCAGAAAATGATCGACCGGCTCATAAGAGACCAGGTACGTCAGGTTCTGTTCCACCCGCGCCCCTTGCTCCTCGAGGACGACGCGGGCGGCCGACTCGACGCTGATCCGCTGGGCATGGCGGCGGAGATCGGCGGCGAAGACGGCCGGGCCGCCCTCGTTGCGATAGAAGAGCGGCTCTTGTTGACGGGCGGGCAACTCCAGCGGCGCGGCCAGTTGCTGCCGGACCAGCCCCACCATCGCCTTGTTGTCCGGGAGCAGCTCGACGTTGTCGGCCGGCAGCACGGCGATGATCGCCGAGGCCGGCGCGCTGGCCTGCGGCTGCGGCAGCGTGACCGACAGCGCCTTGGCGCCGGCGGGAATCGGGCGGTGGGCGCGGATGCGGATCTCGAATTGCCCCGCCGATGGTTGCAGCAAGGGGATGGAGCAGAGGCCCGCGGGGGAAACGGCCACGCCGTCGACCGCCACCAGGTTTTCCGGCCCCACCTCATCCCGTTCCCAGCCCGGCAGGGCCACGTCCAAGGCGAAGGTCTTGGCCCCGCGGACCGTGTACTTCAGCTTCGCCTCCAGCCGCACCTGGTCCGCATCCACCAGCAGCAGGTATTCCGGCTCGACGTTGATGCGGGTTTTCTTCGCCACCAGGCGGGTGGTCAAGGAGCAGGGCTGGGTGAAGTAGTCGAACCCCGCCGCCACGTCCTTGCGCCGCAACGCCTCGGGCAACTGGTCGACCTGGCGGATGCCGCGGCTGGGCCCCCACAGCACCTGCCAATCGCCCGCCGCCGTCACCGCGATCGAGCCCCATTGCCGCCCGGCGCCGACCACTTCAAAGCCCGTCAGGTCGAACCACTGGCCGGCCTGGGCTGGATCGCAGGTGCGGGCGGCGGAGAGGCGAACCTCGACCGGCCCGGAGGTCTTCTTCGCCAGCCGCACCTCGACCAGGCGCTGTCGCGGCGCCGCCGGGTCGCCCTGCTCCAGCGGCACGACCGTGTAGGCCGAGGCATTGCCCGGAACCAACACGGCATCTTGCGGCAGGCGGACGCGGAAACGATCGAAGGCCGCGCCGTAGCTTTTCACCGCCAGCGTCGCTTCCTCACTGATGCCGCGGCTGTCCATGCGGACGGCTACTGCGCCGACCGCTTCCAGCACCGCCGCGACCTCGGCCGGCCGGTCGCTGGCCTTGTGCCAGGACAGGTCGAAATCGCCGCTCAGCCCCAGGGCAGTCAGCTCCGTCTGGCTGCCGCTGTTGGCCGGCGGCAGCAGCGTGGCGCCTTCGGAGACCTTGGCCGCCGCCCCGGCGATCGGCACCCGGAGCTTCAGTTCCGACGTCGTGCTCCGCGGCACCAGCAGCTTCAGACGCGTGTCGTCGCCCATGTGGGCCAGCGGCAGCAGCATCTTCATGGTGACCTGCTGCGCCTGCCCGGCGGGACCGCGAATCCAAAGTACGTATCCCTCGCTCTCGCCCTCGAAGTGCAGGAACTGCTCCCCCGGGCCCGCGTACTGGGGCTGCTCGCGGAGCACGGCTTGATCGAGGTGCAACGGCACCCGCAGCCACTGCTCCTCGCGCACCAGAATGCGAAACTGGATGGTCAACTCGGCGCGTTCCGTGTCCGCCGTGCCGCTGGCGGTAATCTGCTGGATGGTGTAACGCGGCCGCTGATCGCCCTGGGCAAGCTGGTGCTTCAGCCGGTAGAGTTGCTCGAAATCCTCGAAACTGAAGTTGGGCACCGCCTGCAAGTTGCCCTGCTTGTCCTTCAGGTAATAGAGCGACGGCTGGGCCTCCTCGAGGCGAGCCGCGGCTGGCTCGGCCGGCTCGGCCGACCCCGCCGCCACCATCGGCGCCGCGTGGGCCGCCTCTGCAGCGGCCGACGAACCGCCTTCCTCCGCGGCAGCCGCGGGACACCAAATCAACAGGCAGCAAACCGCTGCCGCCCTCAGTCGCGCAACGCAGCTTCGCAACAGGTCTTCTCCGTATGAACTTGCCGAAAGAATTCGGCAAGCCATCTTGTGTTCCCCGACGTTGTCTCGATTCGACGAGAGGCTGGATGAGTAGAAATAACGCCTATTACCAGTCTACTTGCCCGCCCAGCTTAAATAAAGCACCGGAACCGCCGTACGCGGTCCCCTCTCCCTCCTGAAGAGGGTGGCGTAAGGGCGGCGTTGGCGGGCTGGAGGGATGATTCCACCAATCCGTGGGGATAAACCCACGGCTCGCTGGCTTTGGTCCGTCGCGGCTGGTCAGTTTTTCAACGATCGGGCCACGAGGGCGTGGAGTTGGCCGTGGAGCGTGGGATTGGCGGCGGCGATAAAGCGAGCCTCTTCCAGAATAAACGGCCCGCCCTCGGGGGCCGTCATCACCCCGCCGGCCTCCTCCACCAGCAACCAACCGGCGGCCACGTCCCAAATCTTGGTGCCGAAATTCCAAAGCACGTCGAAGCGTCCGGCAGCCAGGTAGCCGAGGTTCAGCGACGCCGACCCCATGCGGCGGACCGACTGGCACACCAGCGCCGCCTCGTGGAAGACCAGCAGATCGGGTGAATCGGCCTTCACCGCGGGCGGAAAACCGGTGCAGGCCAGGGCATCGGCCAGGTCGGTCGCCGTGCTGACGTGGATCTGCCGGCCGTTCAGATACGCGCCCGATCCGGCAGCCGCCGTGAAGCACTCGTCCAGATTGGGGTCGTAGATTGCCCCGACCAGCGGCCGGCCGTTGCGTTCCAGGGCCAGCGAGACCGTGAAGTGCGGCACGCCGTGGACATAATTGGTCGTGCCGTCCAGCGGGTCGGCGATCCAGCGATACTCCGCCCGGCGGCCGCGCTGGTCGGCCGCGTCCTCTTCGCCCAGCAGCGAGTGGTCGGGAAAGGCCCCCAGGACGATCTTGCGGATCAATTCCTGCGAGGCGACGTCCGCCTCGGTCACCAGGTCCGCGCGCCCCTTGTGGCGGACGCTGATCTTGCCCCGCCAGTCCAGCAACGTGGCCCCGGCCCGGCGGACCGCTTCTTCGCAAACTTTCGTGTAGTCCGGCATAATGTCTCCATAAGGATAAAGGATTAAGGATGAAGGATGAAATCGTCGTGGCAGCACCGTTGCGGTTTCGCCTGCTTCATCCTTTATCCTTCATCCTTCATCCTTCCTTCCACCACCACCACGCGGACGTCGCCGACGTTGGTGTGCGTGGGGCCGGTCTTGATCAGCGCGCCCAATGGCGCGAAAAAGTGATAGGCGTCGTTGCGGGCCAGGTAATCGGCCGCCTCCAGGCCCGACCGCCCCACGGCCGCCAGGACCGTGGCGTCCACCAGCGCGCCGGCGGCATCGGTCGGACCGTCTTCCCCGTCGGTGCCGCCGGAGAGCAAGGCGATGCCCTCGGCGCCCTCGGCCGCCAGCCGCACCAGCGCGGCCAGCACCAACTGCTGATTGCGTCCGCCGCGGCCGCGGCGCGCCGGCTCGACCAGCCGGACGGCCGGTTCGCCGCCGCTGATGAGGCAATTCGGTCCCGGCCGGGCGCGCATCCGCAGCGCCATGTCGGCCAGGTGGCGGCCGACGTCTTCGGCCAGGCCTTCCGGGCCCTGGGCGCAGACCATCGCATGGTCGTAGCCCAGCGATTCCGCCCTCGCGCCGGCGGCCTCGACGGCCGTGGCGTTGTTGCCAATCACGAGATTGGTCACTTCACAGATCGGTGGTGGCTGCCGGCCGGTCGCGTCCTTCCGTTTTAGGTACTGCACAACGCGCAGGAAGAAGCCGGGAACGGGGGGCCAAGGCAACGGCCAAGCCCGAGCCTGCCCGAGAAGCGTAGAGAAGCCGGGCACCGGGGCGGGGAATTTTTCCAGCACCGCCAAGGCGGCCTGCGGCGTAGACGCGTCGTCCGGCACGGTGGGACCGGAGGCGATCAGGTCCAAGGGATCGCCTGCCACGTCGGAAATGATGAGGGCCACGAGCCGGCCGGCGCGGCAGGCCCGCGCCAGGCCACCCCCCTTGATCCGGCTAAGCTGTTTGCGCACCGTGTTGAGCTCGATGATGTCGGCGCCGGCGGCACTGAGGTGGCGAGTCAGCGCGAGCTTGTCTTCGAGAGTGACGCCCTCCGGGGCCGGCAATAGCGCCGAACCGCCGCCGGAGATCAACGAGAGGCAAAGGTCGTCGGGGCCCAAGGCCGCGACCTGGCGGAGAATCTCTTCCGTGGCGGCGACGCCTTCGGGCGTCGGCTCGTTGCAGCCGGGCCCGCGGGCGGCGCAGAGCCTGATCCGCCGCAGCGGCCGGACGCAATCGGCCGGCACGTTGACCCAGCCGGCGAGCCGGTCTTCCTCCAGCCGCGCGGCGAGGGCCGCCTCGACGGCCGCAGCCATGCCGGCGCCCGCCTTACCCGCCCCCACGACGAGGATGCGGCCCAGGGTATCCAGCCGCAGCCGCAGCGGGCCGACGATCAGTTCCTTCCCCTCGACGCGAAGCGCCGCGGCGACGAGCCGCTGGGAGTCGACGGCGGCAAGGCCGGCGTGCCAGATGTCCAACGCATCGCGGCGGAGTTCGGCGGAAGATCGGGACATGGAAATGGGTCTTGGGTCTTAGGTCTTGGGCTTTAGGTTTGCGACTGGGACTTTGCTCTAACTTACGGTCTCCTGGGTAAAGTTCCAAGGCCCAAGACCTAAGAGGCTGTGAATCTTTCGGTAAACAAGAAAACCTTCTTGCCCGCCAGGGGTTTCATACATATCTTGTGTAGTTTTGTCGGCCAGGGCAGCCGGAGGACGGGCAATGGATCGGGATGGTTTGTTTCC
>JBKQVT010000075.1:0-15236 GCA_052139835.1 Thermoguttaceae bacterium | reverse complement strand
CCTCCGCGACGCCGGCCCCACCCTGAGTTGTTCTGTTCCTAACCTATTACCAAGGGGACATTTCTATCCGTGAGAAAGAGGGGACATTTCTACCTGTGTACAACACCTCCGCCGGCGCCCCATTTTCTTCCCTCCGCGTCGCAAGTACAATCAGGGGGCCGAAGGGGACAGGCACTTTTTTCGGCCCCCCCCCGACCATGCTCCGCATGGTGCCCGGGGGCCGAAAAAACGAGCCAGTCCCCGGCCTGTGTGTCGTTTCCCCCTCAAGGCTTTGTGATGGCCCCCCCAAAGATCGCGCAGCAACTGGCCACCCTGGCGGCCAAGGCCGAAGAAGCGCTCCGCGCCCGCGGCAAGGCCAGCCCGATCCGCATCCAGGTCGGCTCGGCCACCTGCGAGCAGGCCGCCGGGGCCGACGACGTGGCGGCCGAATTCCGCAACCACATGGCCGCTTCCGGCCGCACCGACATCCTCCTCCACCGCACCGGCTGCACTGGCCGCTGCAGCCGCGAGCCCATCGTCGGCGTGCTGATCCCCGGGCAAATGCCGGTGAAGTACGAGCGGGTGGACCGCCAGGCCGTCCACGATATCTTCACCCAGCACATCCTGGGCGGCAAGCCGCTGTTGGACCGCGTGCTGGACGGCCCGGCCGAGCCGGTGGCCCAGCGCGAAATCCTCATCTGCGGCAGTGTCCGCTGCGGCTGGAAGGGCGAGAAGACCTTCGCCGCCGTCCTGGGCCAACGGCTCGCCGCCGCCGGGGTCGGTCCCCAACAGGCCCACGTCACCACCGGGAGTTGCTTTGGGGCCTGCAACCTCGAGGACGCCGGCAACCGCTCCCATCTCCTTATCCGGCCGGACAAGATCCTCTATCGCGTCACCGGCGAGGCCGACCTGGACGAGATCATTCGCGAGCACATTCTTGGCGGGCGGGTCGTCGAGCGGCTCAAGGTGCCGGGCAAGACCATCGGACGGAAGTTCTTGGAACTCTACGGCGACGTGGCCTTCTTCAACCGCCAGAGCCGCATCGCCTTGCGCCATAACGGCGTGTTGGATCCGGAAAGCATCGAAGAATACTTCCACTACCGCGGCTTCCAGGCCCTGGCCAAGGTGCTGGACAAGGGCAGTCCCAAGTGGGTGATCGAGGAGATCGGCCGCTCGAAGCTCCGCGGCCGCGGCGGCGGCGGCTTTCCCACCGGCGAGAAATGGGCCATGGCCGCCAAGGCCGCCGAGAAGACCCGCTACCTCATCTGCAACGCCGACGAAGGCGACCCCGGCGCCTTCATGGACCGCAGCATGTTGGAATCCGATCCGCTCAACGTGGTTGAGGGGATGATCGTCGGCGGCTACGCCATCGGCGCGGCCCGCGGCTTCTTCTACGTCCGCGCCGAATACCCCATGGCCATCCGCCGCATCCAGAACGCCATCGACCAGTGCCGCCGCTGGGGCCTGTTGGGCAAGGACATTCTGGCCTCGGGGTTCGACTTCGACCTGGAGATCCGGCTGGGCGCCGGGGCCTTCGTCTGCGGCGAAGAGACGGCGCTGATCCACTCGATCGAAGGCGAACGCGGGCAGCCGCGGATCCGGCCGCCCTACCCGACGGAAAGCGGCCTCTGGGGCAAGCCCACGGTGATCAACAACGTGGAGACGCTGGCCAACGTGCCGGCGGTGATCAACTACGGGGCCGAGTGGTTCAGCCGCATCGGCACCGCCCGCAGCGGCGGCACCAAGGTCTTCGCCCTGGCCGGCAAGATCCGCCACACCGGGCTGGTGGAAGTGCCCATGGGCACCACGCTCCGCGAGGTGGTGCACGAGATCGGCGGCGGCGTGGCCGGCGGCAAGCAACTCAAGGCCGTGCAGACCGGCGGGCCGGCCGGCGGCTGCATCCCCGCCCAGTGGCTCGACACGCCGGTCGATTTCGACACCCTGGCCAAGGCCGGCTCGATCATGGGCAGCGGCGGCATGATCATCCTCGACGAGGATGACTGCATGGTCGATATCGCCAAGTTCTACGTTGCCTTCTCGCAGGACGAATCGTGCGGCAAGTGTACCCCCTGCCGCGAGGGCAGCGTGCGGATGCTGGAAATCCTGCAGCGCATCACCGCCGGCCAGGGCACGCTGGAGGACCTCGACAAGCTCAAGCGGCTGGCCCTGTTGATGAAGAAGACCTCGCTCTGCGGGCTGGGCCGGGCGGCGCCCAACCCCGTGCTGAGCACGCTGGAGCATTTCCGCGACGAGTACCTGGCCCACGTGGTGGAGAAGAAATGCCCCGCCCACAAGTGCACCGGGCTGATCCGTTACGAGATCGACGCGGCGAAGTGCGTGGGCTGCACGCTCTGCGCGCGGAACTGCCCGGTGCCGTGCATCGCCGGCCAGCGGAAAGAGCCCCACGAGATCGACCAGCTCCGCTGCATCAAGTGCGGCAAGTGTTTCGACGTCTGCCGCTTCGACGCGGTGCAAAGACTATGAAGTTGGGGGTGCCGCCGTGCAGAGTGCCGAGTATCTGGATTCCGACGACGAGGTGCTGACATTCAGGACACCCCGCTGGACCAGGATTTGGAGCATTGCGTACTCATGTGCTGTCGGAGGGTTCTGTTTCCCGACGTCGTTCTATTTTGCGTTGATGATTTATATCTTTGCAGATTTTGAGGGCGCGCCTTTGATAGCGTCTGTCGGGCTGGCACTCCTCTTCTTGGCGTTCGCAACAAGATTGACGTGGAAACTGTGCCTCGCGCCACTGCGTTTCTCGCTCACCATCGGGAAAAACGTGGTGGAAGCGGGGCGGGGGTGGTTGAGATGCGTGTTCGCTTGTGACGAGGTGGAAATGATTTCGATGCCTGATAAGAGAAAAGTGCATGGCATCGCGCTGGAGGGAGGCGGCCGCGGCGCGTTCGTCTATCTCAGCCCAACGGCTGAACTCATCTGTGCGGCACTCCTGCGGCATCGATGTCCCAACGCTGTATTTGTAGACCGATGGGGGAACGAACATTTGCCCATTTGCGCCAATCAGCCTTTGCTGACACTCACGGCGTTGTACAAGAATAGTCGTTCGTTGGCGTTGGGGAGCTTAGCTACGTTTCTGGTCACCGCTGCAATTAGCGTGGTGATGACAGTTTCGATCGTCATTCTCGTCTTCGTCAACCGGCCGATCACAATCACTTTCGATCTCTTGAAAGGCCTCCTATTATACTCATGCGTCACCTCGGCCGCGGTTTTTTCGGCACGGTACGCGATCGCAAAATGGCGGCAAGCCCAGGCGGTCAAAATGAAGATTTCCGAGCTGCGCCTGAAGAACAGCGATGGTGATGCGAGATGAATACCAACCCTCTGTACAGGTGGAACCCTGCCATGTTCGATTGGATGGGTGTATCACAGAGAGGTCGTGATGTGCCTGTGACCTGCCCCGGAGGGGCACTTGAAAATAGCCCAGCAGTTCACTGCTGGGAATGGGGTCGCAAGAACCTTAGCCGGCAAGTCCCGGAGGGACGGCCGAACGCACCAATTTCAATCGTCCCTACGGGACTTCCGGATAACTTCGGTCGGCCATTTCCCCAGCGATGAATCGCTGGGCTACTGTCGAACGTCCCTCCGGGACGTGGTAACCGCTCATGCGTAAGAAGAAGATTTCGCTCACCATCGACGGCACTCCCGTGACCGTCCCCGAGGGGACGACCATCATGGAGGCGTGCGAGGAACTGGGCATCCGCATTCCCCGCCTCTGCTACCACCGCGACCTGAGCCTCATGGGCTCCTGCCGCGTGTGCGTGGTCGAGGTCAAGGACATGGGCTTCTACATGACCTCCTGCAGCCAGCAGGTGTGGGAGGGCATGGACGTGCAGACCAATTCCCCCGACATCCGCCAGGCCCGCCGCGACATCGTCGAGTTGCTCCTGGACAACCACCCCCAGGACTGCCAGACCTGCGAGCGCGACGGCCACTGCGAGCTGCAGGACCTGGCCTACGCGCTGGGCGTGCGGGCGCGGCACTTCGAGGGCCAGCGGAAGCGGTTCCCCCTGGACCTTTCCAGCCATAGCGTCGTCCGCGACAGCGAGAAATGCGTGCTCTGCGGGCGCTGCGTGCGGGTGTGCGCCGAGATCCAAGGGGTCTACAACCTCAGCCAGCAGGGCCGCGGCTTCCACACCGTCGTGGCCCCCGCCCACCTGGCCAACATGGACGACTCGGTGTGCATCCAGTGCGGGCAGTGCATCAACGTCTGCCCCACGGCGGCCTTCCTCGAGAAGCGCAGCGCCGGCGGCGTCTGGGCCGCCCTGGCCGACCCCGAGGTGCACGTGGTGGTGCAGACGGCCCCTTCGATCCGCGCCGCCATCGGCGAGGGCTTTGGACTTCCCGCCGGCACCCCGGCCGCCGGCAAGATGGTCACCGCCCTGCGGCGGCTGGGGTTCGACGCCGTCTTCGACACCGATTTCGGCGCCGATTTGACGATCGTCGAGGAAGCCCACGAGTTTCTCACGCGGCTGACGGACGGCCCGCTGCCGATGATCACCTCCTGCTCGCCGGGGTGGATCAATTTCCTGGAGAAGTTCTATCCGGAGTTGATCCCGCACGCCTCGACGTGCCGCTCGCCGATGGGCATGGTCTCCGCCCTGGTGAAGAGCTACTACGCCGAGCGCAAGGGCATCGACCCGAAGAAGATCTACAATGTGGCCGTGATGCCCTGCGTGGCGAAGAAGTTCGAGGCCGCCCGGCCCGAGCACTCGCTCGACGGCATGCCCTTGACCGACGCCGTGCTCACCACGCGCGAGTTGATCTGGATGATCAAGTGCTACGGCATCGACTTCTTGAAGCTGCCGGAGGGCGAGTTCGACGCGCCGCTGGGGTTGGCCAGCGGGGCGGGCGACATCTTCGGCGCCACCGGCGGCGTCATGGAGGCCACGCTCCGCGCCGCCAGCGAACTGGTCACCGGCAAGCCGGCCGACCGGCTGGAATTCACCGAGGTCCGCGCCGTTGAGGGGCTCCGCGAGACCTACGTGGCCATCGGCGACCGCAACATCCACGTCGGCGTCGCCAACGGCCTGACCAACGCCAAGACCCTGCTGGACAAGGTCAAGGCGGGCGAGCCCTTCCACGTGCTGGAAGTCATGGCCTGCCCCGGCGGCTGCATCGGCGGCGGCGGCCAGCCCTATCCCCACGAAGGCTACCGCGTGCTGGATCCCGCCTTGCTCCGCAAGCGGGCGGCGGCCCTCTACAGCATCGACAGCGGCAAGAAGCTCCGCAAGTCGTACGAAAACCCGGCCGTCGAGGAAGTCTACGAGGCCTTTCTCGGCGGGCCCGGCTCCGAGAAGGCCCACAAGCTCCTCCATACCCGCTACACGGCCCGACTCCCCCGAGGCGTGCGATGAACCCGCCAGCCGCCACCACGACCGACAACTGGGAACACGTCCGGGCGATGGCCCGCGAAGTGCTGGGGGAGCCGCTGGGGCGGTTCATCGAGGAGTGCCGCGCCGCGGAGCAGCCGGAGAGCCATCTCATCGCCGTGCTGCACCGGGTGCAAACGCAATACGGCTACCTGAGCCCGACCCATCTCGACGCCGTGGCGCAACTGCTGGGGGTGCCGGCGGCCAAGGTGGCCGGCGTGGCCAGCTTCTACCATTTCTTCCGCCTGGCGCCGCGGGGCAAATACATCATCAACGTCTGCATGGGAACGGCCTGCTACGTCAACGGCGCCGACCGCATCGCCCAGCGGCTGATGAGCGAGCTGGGCATCACCTGGGGCGAGACGAGCAAGGACGGCGTCTTCACCATGGAGCAGGCCCGCTGCCTGGGCGCCTGCGGCCTGGCGCCGGTGGTGATGATCGGCGACGAGATCCACGGCCAGGTCACGCCGGACCAGGTGCCGGGGATGTTGGCGAAGTATTTGAAGAAGGCGCGGGCGTAAAGGCGGGGTCGGGGGTCCCTCCACGGCGCCGCCAGTTGCCGTCGCGGCCCAAATCTGAGATAATAGCTGGGGAACCCCACCGCCGGCGATCGGGCCGCCCAAAGCACCCCATGACGATCCGCTTCAAACTGACGATGACGGCCATCGCCGTGATCCTGCTGGCCAATTCCCTGCTCTTGCTGGTGGCCCTGAAATACGTGGGCCAAATCTGGATGCAGGAGGTGCAGGCGCAGGTTGGGCTGGACTTGAACTCGGCGCGGGCCGCCTATCAGGGCCACATCGAGGTGACCGACGCCTTCCTCCGCGCCATGGCCCTGGGCCGGACCCTGGCCTCTACCATCGTGCACGACGATCGCGCCGTGCTCCAGTCGCTCTTGGACCGCGCCCATCGCACCGGCGGCATGGATTTCCTCGCCGTGCTCGATCCGGCCGGCAAGGTCCTCTGCCGGGCGCGGAACCCGCAGCAACGCGGCGACGACCTCTCCCGCAATCCCATCATCGCAAGGGTGCTGGCAACGAAAGAGCCCCTCAGCGGCACGATCATCTTTTCGGCCAAGGAGCTGGCCGTCGAGGGGCGGGACCTGGCTGCGCGGGCGCGATTCGAACTCGTCGACACCCCGGCGGCACGCCCCACCGCCGACACCATCCGCGGCGACGGCATGGTCACCGCCGCCGCCGTCCCCGTCGTCGATGCCCGCGGACGCCTGCTGGCCGTCCTCTACGCCGGCCACCTCTTGAGCCGGCGCTATGAAATCGTCGATGCGATCCAGCGGCGGGTATTTCTGCGCACGATCTACGAGGGGCAAGACATCGGCGCCGTGACGATCTTCCAGGGCGATCTCCGCATCTCCACCAGCCTCACGCTCAAGGACGGTTCGCGGGCGGTGGGCACGCGGCTCAGCGCCGCCGTCTGCGATGAAGTGCTGGACCGCGGCCGCACTTGGATCGCCCCCGCCCTGGTCATCAACGAATGGTACCTCACCGCCTCCGAGCCCATCCGCGACCCCTCCGGGCGGGTCATCGGCGTGCTGGCCGTCGGCCTGCTCCAGGCCCCCTTCGTCCACCGCCAGCGCGTGATCATCGGCGTGCTGCTGGCGATCGTCGGGACCGCCGCCGGGGCCAGCCTGGTGCTGATCTTCTTCGTCACCGCGGCCGTGCTCCGCCCCATTGGCGCCATCGTCGCCATGTCGAAACGGGTGATCGCCGGCAACCTGGCGGCGCGGGTGGGCATCCGCCCGCCCGGAGAAATGGGCGTGCTCTGCCAGGCCGTCGACGGCATGGCCGACGCCCTGGCCGAGCGCGAGGAGCGGCTCAAACGCGTCACCAACCGCCAGCTCGGACGCAGCGAGAAGCTGGCCTCGGTCGGCCGCCTGGCCGCCGGCGTGGCCCATGAAATCAACAACCCGCTGACCGGCGTCCTGAGCTTCGCCTGCATGATGCAGGACAAGGCGAACATGGACGACCAGGACCGGCAGGACCTCGAATTGATCATCCACGAGACCACCCGCGCCGCCGGAATCGTCCGCGGCCTGCTGGACTTCGCCCGCGAGCGGCCGGTCGTCAAGACCCCCCTGGACCTCAACGAGATCGTCCGCCGCACCATACGGCTGCTGGGCAATCAGAAGGCGCTGCAGGGAATCGTCATCGCGGAAAACCTCGCCGACACCCTGCCCACCGTCGACGGCGACGACCATCAGATCGAACAAGTGATGCTCAACCTGGCCATCAACGCCTGCGAGGCCATGCCCGACGGCGGCACCCTGCTGATCACCTCCGAGGCCGCCGACGGCAAGGTGCTCGTCAAATTCACCGACACCGGCTGCGGCATCAAGCCCGAATTCCTCGACAAGATCTTCGAGCCCTTCTTCAGCACCAAGCCGGTGGGCAAGGGCACCGGCCTGGGGCTGAGCGTCAGCTACGGCATCGTCGAGGAGCACGGCGGCACGCTGGAAGTCGAGAGCGAAGAGGGCAAAGGCAGCACCTTCACCGTCATCCTGCCGTGCGCCGACGAGAAAACAGACAAGGGGTGAGCCGTGCAACAACGCATCCTATTGATCGACGACGACCGCGTGATCGGGTTGACCTGCCGGCGGATTCTCGGCGCCGACGGCCACGAAGTGCACTGCTGCGAAGACCCGCAGGCCGGCCTCGCCGCGGCCCTCTCCGGCGACTTCGACGTGGTCCTGCTGGACCTGAAGATGCCGGGCGTCGACGGCCTGGAAATCCTCCGCCAGATCAAGGCGGCCGGCGTCTCCTCCGAGGTGGTCATCATCACCGGCCATGCCGCCGTCGACTCGGCGGTCGAGGCCATGAAGCAGGGCGCCGCCGACTACCTCAGCAAGCCCTTCTCGCCCGATCAGCTCAAGATGGTCCTGGCCAAGGTCTGGGAGCGCTCGGCGCTGGTGCGTGAAAACGCCCTCCTCCGCCGCGAATTGGAGGTCCACCGCGGCTTCGAGGGCATCATCGGCGAGAGCCGGGTCATGGAGCACGTCTTCGCGCTCATTAAACGCGTGGCCCCCACCGAGGGAACCGTGCTTATCACCGGCGAGAGCGGCACCGGCAAAGAGATGGTCGCCCGCGCCCTGCACCGCCTCAGCCGCCGCAAAGACCGCCTCCTGCTGGCCTGCGATTGCACCGCCCTGGCCCCCACCCTGCTGGAAAGCGAACTCTTCGGCCACGTGAAAGGGTCGTTCTCCGGGGCCATCGCCGCCAAGCAGGGGCTCTTCGAGGTGGCCCACGAAGGCACCCTCTTCCTCGACGAAGTCGGCAACCTCAGCATGGAGACGCAGGGGAAGCTGCTCCGCGTGCTGGAGACCAAGCTGGTCCGCAAGGTCGGCGACACCGCCGAACGCGAGGTGAGCATCCGCCTCATCGCCGCCACCAACCGCGACCTGACCGAGCTGGTCCAGGAAGGCGAGTTCCGCGAGGACCTCTACTACCGGCTGAACGTCGTGCCCATCGTGCTGCCGCCTTTGCGCGAGCGGCAGGGCGACATCCCCTTGCTGGCCATGTGGTTTCTCGAACGCTTCTGCAAGAAAATGGAGGTCCAGGTCAAGGGCTTCACGCCCGAGGCCATGTGCCAGATGGAGAGTTATCACTGGCCGGGCAACGTCCGCGAGTTGCGCAACATTGTCGAGCGGCTGGCGATCCTTTGCGAAGGCGACCGCATTGACCTCTTGCATTTGCCCGCCGAGATCCGCCAGGCCCAGGTGCACTCGGCCGTCACCCAACTGCCGCTGACCTGGCAGGAGTTCCGGCAGTTGAAGCAGCAGGTGAGCAAGGCGGCCATCGACGAGTTGGAGCGCCGTTTCGTGATTGCGGCCTTGAAGCGTGCGGCCGGAAACGTCAGCAAGGCGGCCGAGGAGGTCGGCATGCAGCGGACGAATTTTCATGGCCTGATGCGGAAGCATGGCCTCAGCGCCGAGGGGCCGGAGTAGGTTATGCTTGAGCATAAAATTTTGGCGTAGAAGAGGTCTGGCTCCAGAGGTCTCGCGCGGAGGCGCGGAGACGCAGAGGGAAAGGGAGGAAGGAGGAACCGCAGATTCGCGCCGGGTGCCACTGCTGGCTTGTCCAGCAGTGCGGCGATGATGTTGGCGTAACCGCCCGGTGGAACACGTAGGAAGGAATTTCTAGCCGAACGGCAGGGGTTGGGGCGGAGACATTAGGCCGACTACCAACGCTGAGGCAGCAGGGCGGGCATCTCTTCTTTGCTGGCCCCGCGAAAGACGCCGCCTCAATCCTTCCGGTACCGCGGCGCCGGGAGTACAATAGAGGCGGCGCGGGGTCGAACATCGTCCAGGGTGGGAGCATTGCCGACCGGGCTGATGTTTGGCGACGCGAAACCTGCCGTGCTGCTCCGGGGCCTTCCCTGGTCTTGCTGGGGGCCGTATGGAAACCAAAAGCCGATTGCGGCATCTGAGTTGGTTCATAGCCTCGGCCATCGCCGTGACGATGGTGATAATCGGGGGTATTCTTGTTTGGTTTCCGATTTCCCAAGCGGGCTTGAGGACGGAACGAGTCAGTCGATTCTCCTTCCTCGGACTAGCAATCCACTCGTGCCGCGAATCCAACCCGGCCTTCCCCGTGAGCGGCGCTCGCGACAAGGCGGATGGGCCAAAGTACAGTTGGCGAGTTCTCCTGCTGCCCTTCCTGGAGGATATGGATCTGTACAAGCGATATCGCTTTGACGAGCCTTGGGACGGCCCGCACAACCGCTTACTGATCAAGGAAATGGACCCGCTCTACCGTTCTCCGGCTTCCGGAAAAAGGGGTGCGGGCGTCACGAATTACGTTGCGGTGGTGGGGCTGGGGACGGCGTGGTCCGCGGACGAGAACACAAGGCGACGCGCCAGCCTGCATCAACCTAAAGTCCTACTCATTGAGTTTCTCGAATCGGATATCAAATGGTCGGAGCCGCGCGATTTGACCATCGAGAAGGCGGCTCAGGTCATTCACGGCGGCACCTTTTACCTGGGGACCGATCTCCATTATCACGAGGTTCCCGCTGACGCGACGCCGGAAGAGATCAGGAAATTGCTTACTGTCGATGAAAGGTAATTTTCCGGCAGACTAGGGAACGAAAAGGTGAAAGCCACCAAATCTGGGTAAGATAGGTATTAGGCTGGCAGGTATATTGCCCAAGCTCGCCATATTTGGTGGCTGTCACCTTTCTGCATCCTTTTCTGCATCCCCCTCACCTCCCCTCTCCGGGCACCGACCGAAGGTTGGTCAGGGGAGAGGGGGAAGTTGGCAGCCGGCAGTCTCTGTACGTATCGCCGGTTTATACATGGTATAAGCCGGCGATACGTTCTCTAGGCAAAATTCCTGTCAAATCCCCCCGCATGGCGATCGGCTGACGGCCATTCCCGCCGCATCTTTACGCCTGCAACCGCGCGCGTAACCTGCTGTCTCTGAGTAGCTTAAGCCGGAATTCCTCCCACCTGCTCCACCTCAAACCGCGGCTAGTTCACCCCCTTGGCACACGCTTTGCAAACAGTGCCCAGCCTAGCAATAGCCGGCTACCAACCACGGATTCTGAAGTCACATGCACAAGGGGATACCCCATGTCTGACAGTCCGAAATTGTTGGTCGTCGACGACGAGGAAGTCATCTGCCAGGCCTGCCGGCGGATCTTCTCGCGCCAAGGATTCCAGGTCGAGGTCAATACCGACGCCTGCAATGGCCTGAACTGCGCCCTCCACGATGACTACGCGGCCATCCTCCTGGACATCAAGATGCCCAAGATCGACGGCATCCAGTTTCTCGAACGCCTGCGGGAAACCAAGCCCGACCAGCCCGTGCTCATCATGACCGGCTATCCGAGCATTCCCAACGCGACGGCGGCCATGCGTCTGGGGGCCTCGGATTACATCACCAAGCCGTTTCGGCCCGACGAAATCACCCGCGCCGTGCAGCGGATCGTGGGCCGGCAGACCACGCGGGAGGCCGCGGCGGCGAAGCCCGCCAACGGCGAGCCGCAAGCCCCGCCGAGCGAAGAAATCCTCTTCGTCGACGAGTCGTGGTTCCAGTTGGAGCACGACGAATCGGCGTGCGTCGGCGCGGTGCTGCCGGGTCTGCGGGGCGAAACGGTCAGCGCGGTCCGCCTGCCGCGGATCGGCGAAGTGGTCTATCAGCGGCTGCCACTGGCCGCCATCGCGGTGGCCGGCAAACCGCCGATCGTCGTCCGCTCGCCCGTCTCCGGCGTGGTCGCCGGGGTGAACGACGAGCTGGCCGAGGATCCTGCGCTGGTGGCCAGCGATCCGTGCGGGCGGGGCTGGATCGCCTGCCTTTGCACGACGCAGTACGCCGAAGAGAGGAATGCCTGCAAGCCGCGGCACGTGCTGCTGGTCAATGCCGAGGGGCGGTCCGCCGCGACCCAAAGCGATCGCCTGCGGTCGCTGGGTTGCCGGGTCCGCCTGGCCAACGGCCGCGACGAGCTGGCCGCGGCGCTGCGGGAGGGCGGCTGGGGCGCGGTGCTGATCGACGCCGCCTCGTGCGGCGAGGAAGGGCCCGAGTTGGCCGCCCAGGTCAACGCCCAGGCCCCGGCCCTGAAGATCGTGGTCATCGCCTCGGCCAGCGGGCAGTGGGAAAGCCAATACCGCGGGCATCGTATCTTCTATTACGCCGTGGAACCGTTTGCCGACAACGAGATCGCCGACGTGCTGGACGGGGCCTTCCGGCCGCCGGAGCCGCACCCGGCCAAGGCGGACCGCAACGGCGGCGCCGAGGCCATCGGCAGCATCGCCATCACCAACCGCAACGGCCACAAGGTGCAGTTGCTGGCCGCGCCGGGGCTCTTGCGGCGGAGCGAGGGGCTGGGGGCCCAGATCGGCCATAAGCTGTTGGACGGCCTCTTCCCCGTGGTGATGACCCCCGGAGAGGCGAACATCACGCCTGCCGGCGTGCTGAAGGCCACCAGCGTCTGCGACCGGGTGATGGTGCTGTTGGCCAAGGACAGCGGGCTGTTGCCCGGGAGCCTGGCCCGCGACACCAAGGCCGAGTTCGGCCTGGCCTCCGGCGAGAACGTGGTCCGCGTCACGACCCTGGCCGTGCAGCCCGACGCCATCGGCGGCCTGGCCGGCTTGGACCCGCGGACCACCGCCGCCATCGCCGACCACATCGTGCGGGAGATGGCGTCGTACTGAGGAAATTGGACTTTTGTGAATTGTGGATTTAAGGTCCCCTCTCCCTCCGGGAGAGGGTTAGGGTGAGGGCTTTGCATCGAAAAAAGCTTGCCTTGTTGGTGCGTTTGCCCCATGCCCTCACCCCCGGCCCCTCTCCCAGCGGGAGAGGGGAGGAATTTGGGAATCGACCCTCGCAGCCTGAAGGACATCCATGATCGATACAGCCAAGCACACGCGCGCATCGTTCCTCGACGAGGTGATCGAGGGGACCCCGGGGGGCGAGCGCATCGTCCATTGCCTGCAATGCGGCAGTTGCGGCGGGTCGTGTCCCAACGGGGCCGACATGCAGTACACTCCCCGCACGCTCTTCGCCATGATCAACGCCAACCAGCGGACCGAGGTGCTCACGTCGAACACGATGTGGTGCTGCGTCTCCTGCTACCTCTGCACCACGCGCTGCCCGCAGGACATCCCCATCACGGACCTGATGTACTGCCTGAAGCGGCTGGCGATCCGCGACGACCTGGCCAAGGACACCGACGCGCCGGCGCTGGCCAAGACGTTCACGGGGCTGTTGGACCGCTACGGCCGCAGTTTCGAGCTCGGCCTGGCCAGCCGTTTTTACCTCTTCAACAAGCCGCTGGCGCTGCTGCGGATGGGCCCGCTGGGGTTGTCCATGTTTACCCGCGGCCGCATGTCGCTGATCCCCAAGAAGATCAAGAACATCGAGCAGTTGCAGGCCATCATCAAGAAGGCGCGCCAGTTGGGAGGAAACTCGTGAAATACGCCTACTATCCCGGATGTTCGCTGGAAGTCAACATCGTGGCCTACGACATGTCGGTCCGCGAAGTGGCCGACATGCTGCGGATCGAACTGGAGGAGATCGACGACTGGAACTGCTGCGGGGCCACGGAGTATTTCTCGCAGGACGAATTGACCGCCTGCGCGGTGATTGCCCGGAACCTGGCCCTGATCGATCAGAAGCTCGACCAGGTGATCGCGCCCTGCGCCGCCTGCTTCTTGAACCTGAAGAAGACCGACAAGCTGATGACCGACAGCCCGGAGATGAACCGCCGGGTGAACGCCTGCCTGGGGGCGGGCGGTCTGCGCTACGAGGCCGGGAGAGTCCGCGTGCGGCATTTCCTCGACGTGATCCACTCCGACATCGGCGAAGCGGCGATCCGCGACAAGGTGGTCCGGCCGCTGGCGGGCCTGCGCGTCGCCCCCTACTACGGCTGCCAGTGGGTCCGCCCCATCGCCGACGTGGACAGCACCGAGTATCCGATGAAGATGGACGAGTTGTTCACCTGGCTAGGGGCCGAGGTGGTCGATTACCCGGTGAAGGCCCACTGCTGCGGCGGCCACATGACCCAGATCAGCGAGCCGCAGGCCTTCGAGCTCATCCGCCGGCTGTTGCAGAGCGCGGTGGACAACGGCGCCGACGTGATCCTCTGCATGTGCCCGATGTGCCAGTTGAACCTCGACGCCTACCAGAGCCGCGTCAACAGTCACTTCGGCGCCGACTTCAAGGTGCCGATCATCTTCTTTACGCAGTTGATGGGGGTCGCGTTCGGGGTCGGGGCGGAGAAACTGGGTTTCGGCAAGGAGATCGTGGCCGCCGGGCCGGTCATCGAGGCGAAATTGAGCCAGGCCGCGGCGGCCGGGGCATGAGAGGCTAGAAACTAGGAGTTAGAAGTTAGGAGTTAGGAGTTAGAAGTATTGAATGCCCACCGCTCGGCGATTCTAACTCCTAACTCCTAGATTCTGGCTTCTTAAAGATGGAGGCAAACCATGGCCCAGAAGGTGGGCATCTACGTGTGTCACTGCGGCAGCAACATCGCCGGCACGGTCGATGTGAAGGAGGTCGCGCGCTGGGCCGGCGAGACGATCGGCGACGTCGCCGTCGCGCGCGACTACCAGTTCATGTGCTCTTCGCTCGGCCAGCAGATGATCGAGGACGACATCAAGAAGAAAGGGCTGAGCCGCGTGGTGGTGGCCGCCTGCTCGCCGCACCTCCACGAGAAGACCTTCCGCCGCGCCTGCGCCAACGCCGAGTTGAATCCCTACCTCTGCCAGATGACCAACATCCGCGAGCACTGCTCGTGGGTGTGCACCGACAAGGCGGCCGCCACGGCCAAGGCCAAGGCGATGGTCTACGCCGCCGCCGAGCGCGTCAAGCAGCAGCAGCCGCTGGAACCGATGTACGTCAAGGTCAACCCGGCCACGCTGGTGGTCGGCGGCGGCATCGCCGGCCTGCAGGCCACGCTCGAACTGGCCGACGCCGGCTACCACGTCTATCTCGTCGAGCGCGAGCCCTCGATCGGCGGCCACATGGCCCAGTTCGACAAGACTTTTCCCACGCTGGACTGCTCGGCTTGCATCCTCACTCCCAAGATGTCCGAGGCCGGCCAGCATGCGAACGTCACGCTCTTGACCTACTCCGAGCTGGAGGAGGTGAGCGGCTCGGTGGGCAATTTCAAGGTGAAGGTCCGCAAGAAGGCCCGCTACGTGGACGAAACGATCTGCACCGGTTGCGGGATCTGCATCGAGAAGTGCCCCAAGCGGGTCGTGGACAACGACTTCGAGGCCGGCCTGGGCCATCGCAAGGCGATCTATACCCCCTTCCCGCAGGCCGTGCCGCGCATCCCGGTCATCGACACCGCCGCCTGCATCTGGTTCGATCGCGGCAAGTGCCGAGCCTGCGAGAAGCTCTGCCCCACCAA
>JBKQVT010000074.1:0-19797 GCA_052139835.1 Thermoguttaceae bacterium | reverse complement strand
TTCTTCGCGGAAAATGCGGGAAAGCCCGCCGTGCGTGCGAAAGCGTGCTCGAACCAGGGACTTCCCGAAGTCCTTGTTTTTCCGGGGTTTATGAGATGTGTAGATACCAATGCCCTTTGGGAGAGGGTCAGGGTGAGGGCCGTTCCTCTTTTCCTCTGCGTCCCCGCGTCTCCGCGCGAGTCCGTTTCTGGGGGCCGGGGACCAGGGTCTTGGGGCGTTCTAATCCCTAATCGCCAATCCCTAATCCCTTTCCCACCGGGGGCCAGGGTGAGGGCCGTCTTTTCTCCCCTCGCCCTTTGGGAGAGGGGCCGGGGGTGAGGGCTGCTCGTTTCCTTTATCCTTCCTCCTTCATCCTTGCCTTGTGTGCCACTGGCTCCGCCAGTGCTGTTTGCGGTGGTTTCCCTTCCCCCTTCCGCCCTCCGCCTTTCCGTTTCTCCCCGTATCCATCACACGCCGTGTGATGTCTGCCCCGTATCCGTCACAGGCCCTGTGATGCCCTCACCGCACACAGCGTGTGCGGCGTACGACCGCCGTGTGCCACTGGCTTCGCCAGTGCTGTTTGCGGTGGTTTCCCTTCCGCCTTCCGCCCTCCGCCTTTCCCCGTATCCATCACACGCCGTGTGATGCCCGTCCGTATCCGTCACAGGCCCTGTGACGCCCTCACCGCACACAGCGTGTGCGGCGTACGACCGCCGTGTGCCACTGGCTCCGCCAGTGCTGTTCGCGGTGGTTTCCCTTCCCCCTTCCGCCTTCCGCCCTCCGCCTTATTTCCCGCCTTCCCCCTTCCGCCCTCCGCCCTCCGCCTTTACTTCCGCCTCTTCCCGGCGCAGCCGGTATTCGGCCCGGCGTTGACGCCGGGTTCGCGCGGCGGCGCAGATTCTCTTTTATCTCCACCGCGACAGTCAACTCCGTTTACGGAGTTCCTGCCGTTGTCTTGCGTCCGCGGCAGGAGCCCCGCCGCGCGAGGCTGACAAGGTATATCTGGAATACCTCTTACCGCGTCCGCCCACCTGGCGTAAACGCCGAGCCTAGCACCGCCTGCGGCGGAAATGCCCGTGCAGCGGGCATGGGCCTCCGCGTCCCCTCGCCCTCCGGGAGCGACCACTGCGTGATGCCCGAGCGTGAGGGCCTGTCGTCGTCGTCGCCCCGCCGTTACGCGTTCACTGTCAGCATGGCGCCGACCCTGAAGCTGGCCGCCTCGGTCACGTGTTCCGGCTCGACTTCCTCTTTCCCGGCCAGGTCGGCAACAGTTCGTGCCACCTTCGCCAGGCGGTCCATCGACCGTGTGGATAAGGAGTCCTTTTCCACCGCGGCCTTGTACGTCTCCAACGCCGCTTGGGAAAGCCTGCAATAATCGCGAACCTGTCCGCCGGGGATCGCCGCGTTATATGGAATGCTGGTGCCATCAAAGCGTTTCCGCTGCCGCTCTCGCGCCGCCTCGACACTGCCGCGCAGTTGTGGCGATTCCTCCTGCGTGGTTTCCGCGAACTGCTCGTCGATCGAAAGATGTTCCAATTCAACCTGCAGATCAATCCGGTCAAGTAGCGGACCGCTCAATTTCTCCTGATACGCATGAACGGCGCGCTCCTTGCACGTGCACCGGTCGGTGCCGGTGCCGTAGTATCCGCACGGGCATGGGTTCATCGCGGCGACCAGCGTGAAACGACAAGGGTAGGTCAACGTGGCTCCCACACGCGAAATCGAGACCTCGCCGTTCTCGATCGGCTCCCGCAGCGCCTCAAGGGTGGGGCGGCTGAATTGCGGAATTTCGTCAAGGAACAGGACCCCGTGGTGAGCCAATGTAATTTCTCCGGGGCGCGGTATCTTTGCTCCCCCACCCACCAGCGACTCTTTGGATGCGGTGTGGTGTACCGCCCGGAACGGGCGGCGCGTGACCGCTTGTCCATCGCCGAGGATTTCTCCGTAGGCAGAATATATTTTCGTCAACTCGACCTTCTCCTCGTCGGAAAGGTGGGGCAAGATGCCCACCATCGCGCTCGCCAACATCGATTTCCCTTCGCCTGGAGGACCAACCATCAGCAAGTTGTGCCCTCCCGCGGCGGCAATGACCGCCGCCCTCTTCGCCTTGGCTTGCCCATGGATCCTTCCGAAATCCACTGCTTTCGAGATGACCGGCTCAAACTGAATCTTCTGATGCAGCACGTTCTCCAGCTTCCGTTTTCCGGCAAAGAATTCGACGACCTCTTCCAGCGTAGAGATAGCCGCGACTCGGCAATCCTTGTATCCCGGCCGAAGCGTTATGAGTGCGCACTCCCTCTCGTTGCCGGCAGGCACAATCAGCGTCTGGCCGGGCTTGGCCAGGTAGGCGATGGAAAGGACCCCGGGAACGCGGCGCAGCTCCCCGTGCAGGCCGACTTCGCCCACCATAATGAAATCGCCTTTTTCGTGTTCGGGCAACTCCGGTAGAACGCCGGCGGCCTGAAGCATGATGATCGCCATCGGCAAGTCCAGCCACGAGCCCTCCTTGATGACGCTGGCCGGAGTAAGGTTGATCTGGATTGCCACTTCGGGCTCAGGGATGCGGAATTTGGCCAGCGCCCCCGCAATCCTGGTAGTGGCCTCTTTGACCGCCCAGCCAGCCATGCCGGACACGCTGGTTGCGTCGACCCATGGAACCGGCGATTTGAGCACTTGCATGGCCCGGGCCTGAACTTCGATCAGGCTCCCGTCGAGCCCAAACAGAATTCCTCCGTTAAGACTATGATCTCGGGTCAATAGGCCCTTAAGACGGACCTCGGCCTCTCGGGTTCGTTTTGTCAGCATGGCACTACCTCGGGCATGATTCGTCATATCAACCAAAAATTCGCGGCAAGATACGCCGCGGTCAACGACAGAAAGGCAAGCCGGTCCAGCCGCTTGGCCGCCTGATGATGCTTGATTTCAAACAGATGATGCGCCAAGGCAGACTCCAAGAGCGTCAGGAAGATGATCGCCGTCCCGAACGCGTACAACTCGTCCACGAGCATGAGTTGTCCGTTTTCAGGCAGTGACGAAGCGATCACATACTTACTGGCAATCGCAGCGAACACCGCGCCAACGCCCGTTCCGAATCGCACGTCCACCCTCTCTGGCTTTACAAAGAACGCCAAAAGCGCGATAAGCACTGATACATAAAGACCGTTGAGCACCTTTAGGGAGTAGCGGAAGCTTGTGGCGCGGGTCATAGGAATATCAACGCGAAGAGCTGAATACCGGCTTTCGCACTCGTTCCGAGTTTGTGGGTCACCATAGTTCGTTGGGTACGTGTGGATGTATGACTTCGTATCGGGTTGCCCAAACTTCCACCCCGGTATTTGGCAATCGCCATCGACGACACACGCGTCTTTATCAAATAGGTAGCGCACCGAGCACGATTCTCGATTATCTTCCATGACCAAAGTCAGCGCGTGCTTGTCGAATGGATACCTTGATACATCCCAAAACGAGGTAACGATAGCCTGGATTCTGATGCAAGCGTACTGGTACTCTTCTTCATTGTTTCCAACCTTTACCCGAACCGTCTTGTTATCGGTAACCTCTCTCTTTTCAATAGTCCCGTTGCATAGGGCAAACGTGTCTTGGGGCGGCGGCACCAGGTTTCCTTTCCAGCGGAACCACACGTAAGCGTCGACGGTCCACTGATTATCCCGAAAACTGAGCGCAGGGATGCGGTTCAAGTAGGTGCCCAAGTAAACGACAACCGGTGCCGCGCTTGGCGTGGCGTGCGGTGGTGGCCGCTTGGGCGACGAAGCCGCCGCAACTGGCGGACCGGCATACGAGACGGCCACGTTGGTTATGCACAACAGGAGGGCGGCAAAGAACGAAGATTGGGCAAGGTTCTTGTTCCGCATTGCGTCGCTCTTTCCCGGAACCCCCGCGAAATCGCCCATGTCAATGCCGCAAATGTCAACCGCGGGGTCCTGGAGGCGCGCTCGAAGCAGCAGTGGCCGCGCCCTCGGGTCCTGCCGGCTTTTCACAGGAACCCTCGCACGTTGTTTTGGCGGGCGCAGTCTCGGCTACGGCCGGCAGGTCAGCCGCCGGGGCCTTGACCTCACCTGCACGGCCCTCGGGATGGGGCTTCCACCTGATTTTGGGCGGGCCGAGGATGGTCTGTGTCTCGTCCGAGAACATTTCGTGAATCGCCTGGGCAAGGTCTTCTTCGTCGATAAGGATTTCGTCATGGTGATGGATCTCGCGCCGAATGGCCTTCAATGTAGCTTCCGTGAAGATCGCCCGACCGATCGACTCGGGCCTGAGCGCGGACCGTTTTTGCCAATAATCTTCGAGCTCGCCCTTGGCGATGGAGTGCTTGTGAAGCAGCGCAAGTTTCTCGGCCGCCTTGTCGATGGCGTCCGACGCCAGATCAACAGAAAACGCCGTGGCGTATCTTATGCCCTTACCAAAGGAAAGGTGGTACAAGATCCAAACGACCCCATTCGTAAGAACCACCCATGGAATATTCCCTTCGGCCGCGTAGCGCTCCGCCTGGCCGATGTGGTCGCTGTGCAGCTTCGTCCCGGCGGACTTTACCTCTACCAAGAGCCGAATGGTCCCCTCGATCTTTAGGGCGATATCGACAAACTTGCCCTGTATGGGGCACTCCTTGGCTATGTCGCCGAGCGGGTCATACCCGAGCGTCTCTTCAAACACCTTGAGAATGGGCAACGTGGTGTCCGCCTCCTTGAGGTCGTCTTCCTGGGCTTTGATAAGATACGGCAGGAACTTCTTCAAGGACTTTTTGACATCGAGTGACATTTTTCGCTCCGGTGTAATGGATTCGTGCCAGCCCGGGCAGTTTCAGATGCTGAAGTCAACGCGATGAGGTGCCCGTTCGCTATCGCTCCCGTCGACAGCGAGGGCCCGGGACGAACACCAAGGTAATCCCCCGCCAAGAAAAAGCAAGCGGACCCCAGAAAGGGGAAGGCGAAAAATAAGGCGGAGGGCGGGAAACAAATTCGGAATTCGGAAGGCGGAAGGCGGGAAATAAGGCGGAGGGCGGACGGCGGAAGGGGGAAGGCATCACAACAACCACTGGCGGAGCCAGTGGCACACCCACGGCTCCTAATCCCTAATCCCCAATCTCTAATCCCTTTTGCTTCCTCCGCGTCTCCGCGGCTCCGCGCGAGAAATCGGCATTTTCTGCTAGGCTTTCTGCCTGAATCTACGTGTATCTGCGGTCCCCTTCTGCCTCTCTTTCCCTGCGTCTTTGCGCCTTTGCGCGAGAATTTGTCTGTTCTGCGTAAATCTGCGTGTATCTGCGGTTCCCCTCTCTCCGCCGCGGCTCCGCGCGAAAAATCGGCGTTTCTTTTCTTGCACGGGGCGCATTTCGCTGCAAATTTTCCAGTAAATACAAACGACCAGCGCACTTTCCCCTCGTTTTCAAGCACCAAACGCACTTCCGAAATAGGCAAGAAGTCGAAATTACTCGGCCAGTGAAAAAACCCCTTGCGCGCCCGTGACCAGGCCAGCCGGGACCAGACAAGACCCACACCCCCGAAAAAATCAAAAAATCGCCGTATCGCGGCCGCCAGGGCTGCGGCCGCAACCTAAGACCTCGCAACGACTTCTGTCGCAGAAGCCGAGACCGGCCGCGGGCAGCCGAAACATTTGCCCATTGTTGGTTTCTGGCCAGCGTGTCAAGACGAACTTTTGGCCACTTTCAAACACGTGTTTGACACAAATTGAGCCACGCTAAGTCTTTGCAAACAAACGATCTGAGAAAACCATTTTACCCAAATTGACATGCACTGGCACAATTCCAAAAATCTACCTTTGGGGGGTGAACTTAAGTCCATACATAGAAACGACTTACGGCAAAGTTGAAAAGATGTTGGAGGCCCCCACGACGGGGAGCATGCAACAGGGGCAGCACCGGCAACCGAAGTCCTTATCCCACAAGGCATTACGCCGAACCGCCGGCCCCCCCGCATGGCTATAGAAACCGAGATTCGCTGAAGTGACGTCGACATCAGCCCCATTCCAAGAAAAGGCGGACGGCGGAGGGAAGACAACCCCTCACCCCCGGCCCCTCTCCCAAAGGGCGAGGGGAGACGGAACGAAGGCGGAGGGCGGAAGGCGGAAGGGGGAAGGAAGACAGCAAACGGAACCGCAAGAAGCACTGGCGGAGCCAGTGGCACACGGCCGGCATCCTACCCTTCCGCCTTCCGCCTTCCGCCCTCCGCCTTTCCTTCCCCCTTCCGCCTTCCGCCCTCCGCCTTAACCTCGTTCCTTCATGGGCTTGTAGTCGGTCTCCGTGGGACCGATGTAGATCTGCCGGGGACGGAGGATCTTGCTCGTCGGATCGTCGTGCTGCTCCTTCCACTGGGCAATCCAGCCGGGCAGGCGGCCGATGGCGAAGCAGACCGTGAACATGTTGGTGGGAATGCCCAGCGCGCGGAGGAGAATGCCGCTGTAGAAATCGACGTTGGGATAGAGCTTCCGCTCGATGAAATAGGGGTCTTGGAGGGCGAGTTCCTCGAGTTTGCGGGCAATTTCCAGCAGGGGATCGTTGCGTTTCAACTGGGCGAAGACCTTGTCGCAGACCCCCTTGAGGATCTTCGCCCGCGGATCGTAGTTGCGATAGACGCGATGGCCGAAGCCGTAGAGGCGGAAGGGATTGGCCTTGTCTTTGGCGTCGCGGATGCAATCGGCCGGGGACAGGCCGCCCTTCTGGATGCGTGCGAGCATTTCGACGACCTCGACGTTGGCGCCGCCGTGCAGGGGTCCCCACAAGGCGGACACGCCAGCGGCGCAGGAGGCGAAGACGTTGGCCCGCGCCGAGCCCACCACGCGGACCGCCGAGGTGCTGCAATTCTGCTCGTGGTCGGCGTGGAGGATGAAGAGGAGGTTCAGGGCGTCCTCGACCTCGGGCGTGATGACGAACTGCTGGTAGGGGAGCGAGAACATCATGTGGAGGAAATTGGCGCAGTAGCGCAACTTCGGATCGGGATAGATGAAGGGCAGCCCCTGGGAGCGGCGATAGGAGAAGGCGGCGATGGTGCGGACCTTGCTGATGAGGCGGGCGGCCGCCTCCTCCAGCGAGCTTTCGTCCTCCAGGGCCAGCAGTTCCTGGTGGAAGGTGGCCAGGTTGCTCAACGTGGCGGAGAGGATGGCCATGGGGGGGGCGTCGGTCTGGATGTGCTGGAACTGGTGCTTCTGGCCTTCGTGCAGCAACTCGTTGCGCGTGAGGCGGAGGCTGAACTGGTCGAGTTCCTGCTTGCGGGGCAAGCGACCGAAGATCAGCAGCCAGGCGACCTCGACGAAATTGGGGTTCTTGGTGAACTGCTCGATGGGAATTCCCCGATAGCGGAGAATGCCCTTGTCGCCGTCGATGAAGGTGATTCCGCTCTTGCAGACCCCGCTATTGCCCAACGAGGGGTCGTAGGTAATCAGGCCGGTCTCGTCGCGGAGGCGGGTGATGTCGATGGCTCGCTCGCCCTCGGAGCCCACGAGGATGGGTAGCTCGATCTTTTGCTTGCCGACGATCAGGGTGGCTTTTTCCGGCATGGTCGCGTCCCCCAACATAACGCCGAAGAGGATTGGAAAAGATCGATCATACCGCAATCGGGTTGAGGATTAAAGGTGCCCGGCGGCCAGCCGGCCGGTGATCTCCGCTCGAAAAGGGGGGATAAGAGGGGGTGGATTGCTCCCGGCGGGCGGCGTGTTATGCTGGGTTATGGCTTTGGTCTGCAAGCTTGGCGCCGCAGTCGTCGATCGCGGGGGGGCACCGCATGGAAAGGTCGCATATGGAATGTCGTAAGACGCAGAACATGAAGGTTTGCACGTGCAGTTACGAGCCCTGTCCGCGGAAGGGGCTGTGCTGCGAATGCATCAGCTACCACCTCCGTGGCCGGCAGCTCCCCGCGTGCTGCTTTCCGGACGATGCGGAACGAACCTATGATCGGTCATTTGGGAATTTCGCACGGCTGGTGACGGCCAATCGGGTGTAAACATGCCTGCCCGATTTGCGTCTTTCGGGGGGGGATCCGAGGTAGGCCATCCTGGCCCCGAGGCTGATCCCGCGAAAATCGGGGTAGTCCCCGTGAACGGGCGTGTTGGACCACTCCCCCTTGCGCGAGGGTGTGGAGAAGCTAAACTGGGATATTTCACCCCCCGGGGGGCCACGGCAGGCCGGCGACGCCGTCTTTGCGTTTGTCTCGCCGGGACGGGATCGCTACAATAGCGGGTTTGGCACGTTGTGGGAGAGAGTTGCCCACGTGGGATAAAGGAGTTGACATCGGTGCAGATCAATATTTCCACCCGACATGGTCACCTTAGCGACGAAACCCAGGAGCGGATCAAGGAGAAACTGGAGAAATTGGTTCGCCTCTACGATCGCCTCAGTGCGATCGAGGTCATGGTGGATTTGGAGCATCGCGAGGCGCCGAATGTCGATTTGCGGGTCTCCGCCAAGCACAAGCACGATTTCGTGGCCGTGAGCCGGTCGATGGAGTTGATGGCTGCGATCGACGAGGTCGTAGAGAAGATGGAGCAGCAGTTGCGAAAGTACAAGGAGAAGGTGCAGGACCGTCATCGCGGTCCGGGACCTCGTGAGGCCGAGCCGCCCGCGGATGTGGATCCGAGCAACCCGTGAGGTTTCGGGCCTACCGCACCGGGCCAAGGACGTGGGGGTTTCCCACCGGGCGTGCCGGCAGGCGGAACGAAGAAGGGAGAATACGTGCATGAAGTTTGCTGACTTTGTTTGTCGCGGCGCCATCCGCGCCCAGTTGAACGCCGTAGACAAAGAGGGGGCCATTCGCGAGATGGTCCAGGCGCTGATGGAGGCGGGCAAGGTCGATGCCAAGGAATTCGAGAGCATCGTCAAGGCCATTCTCAAGCGCGAGGAACTGGGCAGCACCGGCATCGGCCGGGGCGTAGCCGTCCCGCACACCAAGCACCCCAGCGTCGATCGTCTGGTGGGCACGGTGGCGGTCAGCGGGGCGGGAGTGGATTTCGCCAGTCTCGACGGCGAGAGCGTCCACCTTTTCTTCCTGTTGATTTCGCCCCCGGACCGGCCCGGCGACCACCTCCGGGCGTTGGAAAACATCTCGCGGCAGCTCCGCGACGACACGTTCTGCCGCTTCCTCAAGCAGGCCAAGACGGCGGACGACATCCAACAACTGTTAGACGAGGCCGACAACCATCAGTTCGGCTCGTGAGCCGAGCCCCGGAAACGCCCCTCTCCGCGCGCCAAGCCATGTCGGAAACCGCCTTCACTCGCACCGTGCTGGTTGCCAACAGCGCGGGCCTTCATGCCCGCGCCGCCGCCATGATCGCCACGTTGGCGCGCCGCTTCAAGGCTCGCGTGACCTTGGCCAAGGGCAATAACCTGGTCGAGGGCACGGAGGTATTGCAGATCCTCTCGCTGGGCGCCGCTCCGGGAGAGAAGCTGTCGTTGGAGGCGACCGGCGAGGAGGCCCAGCAGGCGTTGGATTCGCTGGAGGAGTTGTTCCGCGACAAGTTTGGCGAGGAGTAGCGTCACGGCGACCCCATGAAGAAGCTCCAAGGAATTGCCGTTTCCCCCGGCGTCGTCATCGGCGAGGCGCTGGTGATGGATACCGAGGGATTTCGCATTCCCCGGCGGTTTGTTTCCCGCGACGCGGTGGACGACGAGTTGGAGCGGCTCGACAAGGCGATCCGCGCCGCCGGAAGCGAGATCGGCAGCCACCGGGAGATGGTCACCGGCGAGCTGGGAGAGAAGTACGGCGCCATCTTCGAGGCTCACCTGCAGATGCTCCAGGATGCCCGGCTCCGCCGCGAGCTGGAAGAGATGATTCGCCACCGGCACTACTCGCCGGAGTATGCCGTCAGCCGCACGTTGCGCCGCTATGCCCAGGTCTTCCAGCGGCTGGAGAGCGCGCACCTGGCGGAGCGGGCCAACGACATTTTCGACATCGAGAAACGGCTGCTGCGTCACCTGCTGGGCCGCCGCCGCGAGGGCATCTCCCACCTCACCTCCCCGGTGCTGGTGTTGGCCCACAACCTCACCCCCAGCGAGACCGCCAACCTCGATCGCCGCTTTGTCCGCGGATTTGTGACCGAGGTGGGTGGACCGGGCGGACACACCGCCATCGTCGCCGAGGCCCTGGAGATCCCCGCCGTGGTCGGCACCGGTCCCTTCCTGTCCGAGGTCTCCGGCGGCGACCTGGTGATCATCGACGGCGACAAGGGCCTGGTCATCCTCCAGCCCGACGAAGAGACCCTGGCCCGCTACCGCCACGAGGTGGAAGAGAACCGCACGCTGGCCGCCCGCTTGGATTCGCTCCGCGATCTGCCCTGCGAGACGGCCGATGGCGTCGCCGTGCAGTTGTACGGCAACATCGAATTTCCTTACGAAGTCCAGCACTGCCTCGACCGTGGGGCCTTCGGCGTCGGGCTCTACCGCACCGAATTCCTTTACTTGGGCAGCGAGACCGAACCCACGGAAGAGACGCATTTCCAGGCCTACAGCCAGGTGGTCCGCACCATGGGCGGCCGCCCGGTGACGATCCGCACGTTCGACCTCGGCGCCGACAAAGTGCCCCACCTGCCTCAGCCCGAAGACGAGCGCAATCCCTGCCTCGGGCTCCGCAGCATCCGGCTGGCCCTGCGTTACCTGACGATGTTCCGCACCCAGTTGCGGGCGGCCCTGCGGGCCAGCGCCCTGGGAAACCTGCAAATCATGTTCCCCCTGGTCTCCACCCTGCTGGAACTCCGCCAGGCCAAAATGGTGCTGGCCGACGTGATGGAGGACCTCGACGAGCACGGCATCGACTTCAACCGCAACCTCGCGGTGGGCATGATGGTCGAGGTGCCGGCCGCCGTCATGATGATCGACCGCTTCGTCGAGGAAGTCGATTTCCTCAGCATCGGCACCAACGACCTGATTCAATACACGCTGGCGGTCGACCGCAGCAATAAGGACGTGGTCTCGCTGTACAATCCGGCCGATCCCGCCGTGCTGAAGTTGATCGCCATGGCCATTGAGGCCGCCGGCCGCCGCTCGATCCCCATCAACATGTGCGGACAGATGAGCGGAAACCCGCTCTACACGATGTTGCTCTTGGGGATGGGGCTGCGGCAGTTCAGCGTCACCCCCAGCGCCATTCCCGAAGTCAAGAACGTCTGCCGCCACGTCGCCCTCCCGCAGTGCGAAGCGATCGCGGCCCGCGTCAAGACCATGGAAAACGCCCGAGACATCAAGAACCACCTCCGGGAAGAACTGAACAAGTGCGTTCCCGGGGTAGGACAATAGCGAGCCAATGTAATTGATTTGCCGCTCCCGGCCTCTGGCGAGGCCGGGGGCTTTCCGCGGCCCCTTGGCGGCGGAAGACGGAAATGGTTGTCTGCCGCCCCTGCCGGGCGGCAGGAGGTAACAGTTCGAACCAATGGTTCGACCACGAGTACGCATTCGATTCAGCAAGCAGGGAGATCTCCGCCTGATCGGACATCGGGACTTGATGCGGTGCCTGGAGCGGCTCTTTCGCCGCGCCGGGCTGGACCTGGCAGTGAGCCAGGGCTTCCACCCCAAACCGCGGCTGACGTTCCCGCTGGCCTTGGCGGTCGGGATCGAGGGAGACGACGAGGTGATGGAAGTCGAATTGACCGAAAGGCCCCAACCGGAGGACTTGATGCGGCGGCTGTCGCAGCAAGCTCTGCCGGGACTGGTCTTCCGGTCGGTGGAAGTCCTGCCCCCCGGCAGCCGCAAGGCCCGGCCCCGCAGCGCTTTCTACCAGGCGCCCTTGCCGCCGTCGCGCCGCGTCGGCCTGGAAGAGCGGATCGGCCGTTTGTGGGCCGCCGCTTCCTGGCCGTGGCAGCGCCAGCGCGGCAACGCGGTCATCGACCTCCGCGCCGACCTCCAGTCGTTGACGCTCGCCGGCGACGCGCTCCAGATGCGCCTTCGGGCTGGACCCGAAGCGAGGACCGGACCGCGCGACGTGTTGGGCGCCCTGGACCTGGCCGATCTCGAACACCAAGGCGTCCACCTGAGGCGGACCGCCGTGGAGATCGATCCCTGACGGCCTCGCCAGCGCCGCGGCCGGCGCGCACCACACGCCGGCCAACCTGCATCGAATGTCTGCTTGCCGGTCTTGCCGAACAAGAAGGCCATCCTATGAAAAAAGAGATTCTTATCAACGTGTCGCAGCCGGAAGAGTGCCGCATCGCCATCGTGGAAGACGGCGCCCTGGAAGAGCTTTACGTCGAGCGCGCCGGCCAGGACAGCTACGTGGGCAACATCTACAAGGGTGTGGTGGTCAACCTGGAGCCCAGCATCCAGGCGGCCTTCGTCGACTTCGGCGTCGGCCGCAACGGCTTCCTCCATATCAGTGACGTCGAGCCGCAATACTTCCGCCAGGGCGGCTACGAGCCCGATGAGCCCATCGGTCCGGGCGGCCCGCGCCACCGCGCGCAGCGGGCGGGCGGGGAAGCCAACACCGCGGTGGCCGACGAGGTCGAAGACGAGCCGTTGGACGAGGAACCCGCGCCGCGGCGCCCCTTTCGTCCCGGCGGCCGCCCCCGCGTCAAGCCGCCCATCCAGGAGATCCTCCGCCGCGGCGACGAAGTGCTCGTCCAGGTGATCAAGGAGGGGATCGGCACCAAGGGCCCCACGCTGTCGACCTATATCAGCATCCCCGGTCGATATCTGGTGCTCATGCCGGCGCTGGGCCGCATCGGCGTGTCACGGAAGATCGAGGACGACGAAGTCCGCCGCCGCCTGCGCGACGTGATGCTCGAGCTGAATCCGCCCCGCGGCGTGGGCTTCATCGTCCGCACCGCCGGAAGCGACCGCTCCAAACGCGAGCTCTCCCGCGACCTGGCCTACCTGCTGCGGCTGTGGAAGGTCATCGTGCGGAGAATCAAGAAACTGCCCGCCCCGGTGGACATCTACGAAGAAAGCGACATGATCATCCGCACCATCCGCGACATCTTTAATGCCGACGTGGATGCCATCTTGATCGACGAGAAATCGGCGTACGAGCGGGCCCGCGAGTTCCTCCAACTGGTGATGCCCCGCTACGTTAACCGCCTGCAATTCTACGAGGGCAAGGAGCCGCTCTTTTACCGCTATGGACTGGATGAGGAAATCGCCAAGATCCATCAGCGCAAGGTGCCGCTGAAGGCGGGTGGATCGATCGTGATCGACCAGACCGAGGCCCTGGTGGCCATCGACGTCAACAGCGGCAACTTCCGCGCCGAAGATTCCGCCGAGGAAACCGCCTACCAGATGAACATCCTGGCCGCCAAGGAAATCGCCCGCCAAATCCGCCTCCGCGACCTCGGTGGCGTGATCGTCAACGACTTCATCGACATGCACAGGGAGAAACACCGCCGCAGCGTCGAGCGATCACTGCGCGACGCGGTCAAGCGCGACCGGGCCAGGACCAAGATCCTCCGCACCAGCCCCTTCGGACTGATCGAGATGACCCGGCAACGAATCCGCCCCAGCCTCAAACGCAGCGCCTACACCGACTGTCCCTGCTGCCACGGCACCGCCGTGGTGAAAACACCCGAAAGCATGGCTCTCGAGGTGATCCGCCTGTTGATCCTGGCCAGCCAGCGGCCGCCCATCTGCCGCGTGATTGTCTCCGTGGCCGGCGAGGTGGCCGATTATCTGAACAACAAGAAGCGCCACGAACTGGTTCGTCTGGAAGACGATGGAAACATGGCGGTGCAAGTCGTGCCAGCGGAAGGAGTTGCGCCGGAGTACCTCCTCCTCGATTGCCGCGACGCCGAGGGCCGCGAGGTCAAGTTCTCCTAGCCGCAACCAGACCCCTTGAACCACTGCGCCCTCTTGTGCTAGACTACAAGGCTCCGAGCCCTTCAATCAAGTAGGATAGGTCATGTACGCGATCATTCAGGACGGCGCACATCAGTTTCAGGTGGAACCAGGACAAGAACTCGACATCGACTATCGCGACCTGTCGGCCGGCGATGAAGTCAAGTTTGAGCGGGTGTTGGCCTATCGCGACGACGCGGGGCTGAAGATCGGCCGCCCCACGCTGGAATCGGCCACGGTCACGGCGAAGGTCGTCTCGGCCGTCCGGGGCCCCAAGCTGGTCGTGCAGAAGTTCCGGCGCCGCAAGAACGAGCGCCGCCGCACCGGCCACCGGCAGATTTTCACCCGCATCGTCATCGACAAGATCCAGGTCGGCTGATGCCGCATCGGTCTCCCTCTCCCTCCGGGAGAGGGTCGGGGTGAGGGGGAATCGCCTTCCGCTCCTCTTCGCAGTTACGGTCCGCCCTGGCTTCTCACCGCAGCTATCTTACGCTCAACGAGCCTCTTTTCGGGCCGAACCCCTCGGCCCTCGCTGCTGCCCGGCGGATGTCACACGGCCGCCCTCCGCACTTGCCTATCCCATGTGACTAGTAATAATTATCAGTAACAAATGGGACCGTGGGCATGGCCAGCCAGCTTCTCCAGCGAAATACCAGGCAGCGAGCGATCATCTTGGAAGAACTCTGCCAGTTGGCCAACCACCCCACGGCCGCCCAACTCTACGACGCCGTCCGCCGCCGCTTGCCAAAAATCAGCCTCGGCACTGTCTATCGAAACCTCGACTTACTGGCCCGTTCGGGTATGATTCAACGACTAGAAATGGCCGGGGCCGAGACCCGTTTCGACGGCACGGTCCGGCCGCACGACCATGTCCGCTGCACGGGCTGCGGGCGGATCGACGACCTGGCCGGGCCCCCCCTGGACCTGTCGCCGGAGACCTACCATGGTTTCGCGGGCTACCAGATCCTTGGCCATCGCCTGGAGCTGGTCGGCCTCTGCCCCAAGTGTCGACCTATCCCGTAAATCCTTTTTCTAACCTGAAACCCTCCCAAGGAGACTCGAACATGCTGAAACCGAAGATTCAGGACGCACTGAACAACCAACTCAATGCGGAATTGCTCTCCTCCTACTTGTACCTTTCCATGGCGGCCTTCTTCGAGGCGAAGAACCTCCGCGGCATGGCCGGCTGGATGCAGGCCCAGGCCCGCGAGGAATGGAATCACGCCATGAAGCTCTTCGACTTCGTCGTCGCCCGCTCCGGACGCGTCAGCCTCAAGGCGGTCGACGCCCCCAAGGCCGAATGGGGCTCCGTGCTCGAAGTCTTCGAAGACGCCTACAAGCACGAGTGCAAGGTCACGGGCCTGATCCACGGCCTGGTCAAGCTCGCCGAGGCCGAGAGCGATTTCGCCGCCCACGCCTTCCTCCAATGGTTCGTCACCGAGCAGGTCGAGGAAGAGGCCCAGGTCGAAGTGATCGTCCAACGGCTGAAGTTCACCGGCGAGAACCCGATCGGCGTGGTCATCCTCGACGGCGAACTGGGCAAACGCGGCGGCGAGTGACGCAGTTGGCGTCCCGATCGAGCCAATCCTCTCATGGCGAGACGACTCCCATCGTACGTTCCGGTCAAACCAATTTCCTCATGACGAAAGGATCGCAATCATGTCTGGCCTGGTAACCAAACCGGCTCCCGATTTCACCGCCACCGCGGTCATGCCCGACAATTCCTTCCAGGAATTGAGCCTCGCCTCCTATCGCGGCAAGTACGTGGTGTTGTTCTTCTATCCCTTGGACTTCACCTTCGTCTGCCCGTCGGAGATCATCGCCTTCGACAAGGCGCTGCCGAAGTTCAAGAAAAAGGGGGCGGAAGTGCTGGGCATCTCCGTCGATTCCCATTTCACCCACCTGGCGTGGAAGGAGACGCCGCGGGCCCGCGGCGGCATCGGGCCGATCAACTATCCCCTGGTCGCCGATCTGAGCAAGAACATCGCCCGCAGCTACGACGTACTACTGAATGATCAGGTGGCGTTGCGGGGGCTGTTCCTCATCGACAAGCAGGGCATCGTCCGCCATGCCTTGGTGAACGATTTGCCCCTGGGCCGCAACGTCGACGAGGCCCTCCGCATCCTCGATGCCTTGCAGTTCACCGAGATCCACGGCGAGGTCTGCCCCGCCAACTGGCGCGAAGGCGAAGAGGCCATGAAACCCACCGCCGCCGGCGTGGCCGAGTACCTGGGCAAACACGCCACCTGAGTCGCGATGGCCGATCTGACGGGAAGCATCGAAAGCATTGCCCTGGCAAGCTGGCAGGTATGGTGCGAAATGGCGCCCTACCTGCTGGCCGGCTTCGTGGTGGCCGGCGTGCTCTCGATCTTCATCTCGGCCGACTGGGTCGAGCGTCACCTGGGCCGCCGCGGATTGTCGTCGGTGTGGAAGGCCTCCTTGCTGGGCGTGCCGCTGCCGCTGTGCTCCTGCGGAGTGATCCCCGTGGCGGCCTCGATGCGCCGCCATGGGGCCAGCCGGGCCGCCGTGACCGCTTTCCTCATCTCCACTCCGCAAACCGGCGTGGACAGCATCGCGGCCACCTACGCCCTGCTGGGGCCGGTCTTCGCCGTCTTTCGCCCCGTGGCCGCCCTGATCAGCGGCATGTTCGGCGGCGTGCTGGTGGTCCTGCTGGGCGAGTCGAAGCAGGAGCAGGCCGCCGAAGAGGCCGCCCCGCCCCCCTGCACCGAGCCGTGCTGCCGCGGCGACCGCTCCCGGCCCGCCCTGCTCCGCGCCCTGGGCTACGGCCTGGTCACCCTCCCCCGCGACGTCGGCGGCGCGTTGCTCCTGGGCGTCCTCATCGCCGGCGCCATGGGCGTCCTGGCGCCGAAGGATTGGGCGCATGCCTACCTGGGCGGCGGCATCGGCTCGATCCTGCTCTTGATGGCCGCCGGCGTGCCCGTCTACGTCTGCGCCACCGCCTCGGTGCCCATCGCCGCCGGTTTCATCCACATGGGCGCCTCGCCCGGCGCCGCCTTGGCCTTCCTCATCGCCGGCTCGGCCACCAACCCCGCCACCTTCACCACCGTCTGGAAAATGCTCGGCCGCCGCAGCGCACTCGTCTACCTCCTCAGCGTCGCCGTCAGCGCCGTCGGTTGCGCGCTGCTGCTGGACCAACTCTACGCCTTCCTCGGCGACGCCGCCCCGCGGCTTGGCGCCCACGTGCATGCCATGACGCACGGCGACTGGCTCTCGACCTTCTGGGCCGTCACCCTGCTGGCCGTGCTGGCCTTCTCCTACTTCTCGGCATGGCGCGATCGGAGCCTCGCCCCACAACACGAGCTTGCCGAGGAGTGCCATCACGAAGAGCCGCATCACGACGACCATTGCTGTCACGAGGCGTAAGCCTATGGCCGTTTCACTGCCCGAGAACATCGATTGGGTCGGCTACGTGGACGCCGAGATCCGCGATTTCCACGGCTACGACGCCGCCCGCGGCAGCACCTACAACGCCTACCTCGTCCGCGACGAGCGCACGGCCCTGATCGACGCCGTGCGGGCCCCCTATGCCGAACAGCTCCTGGCCGCCGTGGCCGCCCGCTGCGACCCGGCCCAGGTCGCCTACGTCGTCTGCAATCATGCCGAGCCCGACCACAGCGGCGCCCTGCCGCGGGTGATGCAGGCCCTCGGCGGGGCCACGCTCCTCTGTGACGCCCGCTGCCGTGCCGCCCTCGCCCAGCACTACGACCTGGCGGGCTGGAAGGTCCAGACGGTCGCCGACGGCCAGACGGTCCCGCTGGGCCGGCGGACCCTCCGCTTCATCGAGACGCCCATGGCCCATTGGCCCGAGTCCATGTTCACCTACGTGCCGGAGGAGAGGCTGCTGTTCTCGATGGATGTCTTCGGCCAGCACTACGCGACCACCGAGCGGTTCGACGAGGAGGTGCCCGCGGAGGTGCTCTTCGAGGAGGCCAAGACCTATTACGCCAACATCCTCATGCCCTACGGCGCGGCGGTGGGCAAGTCGCTGGCGAAGCTGGCCGGCGTGGCCTTGGCGATCATCGCGCCCAGCCACGGCGTGATCTGGCGGCGGGACGCGGCCCGCATACTCGCCGCCTATGGCGATTGGGTTGCCCAGCGGCCGGCGGCCAAGGTCCTGGTCCTCTACGACACCATGTGGGAGAGCACGGCGGCGATGGCCGAAGCGATTGCCGCCGGGGCCGCCGCTGCGGGCGTCCAGCCGCGGCTGTTCCACCTCCGCCATACCAGCCTGACGCAGCTTGCGGCCGAGGTGCTCGACGCGGCGGCGGTGGCCTTCGGCTCGCCCACGCTCAATCGCGGCCTGATGCCGGCGGCCGCGGCCGCCCTGAGCTACTTCGCCGGCCTGCGGCCGCAGGGCAAGGCGGCCGTGGCCTTCGGCTCCTACGGCTGGGGACCCGGCGGTCCCGAGGCCGTCCAGCACGCCCTCCAGTCGCTTGGCTGGGAACTCCTCCGCGATCCGATCCGGGCCCAATATCGTCCCACCGCCGCGGTCCTGGCCGAATGTCGCCACGCGGGCGAGCAACTGGCCGAAACGGCGAAGGGTAAGGCGGAGGGCGGAGGGCGGAAGGCGGAAGGGTGAAGGACGCCCGGCCGTGTGCCACTGGCTCCGCCAGCGCTTCTTGCTGTTCCCTTGTTGTCTTCCTTCCCCCCTCCGCCCTCCGCCTTCCGCCTTTTCTTGGAATGGGGCTGATGTCGAAGTCACTTCAGCGAATCTCGGTTTCTATAGCCATGCGGGGGGGTGCGGGGTTGGGCGTAATGCCTTGCGGGATAAGGACTTCTGTTGCCGGTGCTGCCCCTGTTGCACGCTCCCCGTCGTGGGGGCCTCCAACATCTTTCCAACATTGCCGCAAGTCGTTTCGGTGTAAGGAGTTAAGTTCACCCCCCAAAGGTAGATTTTTGGAATTGAGCCAGTACGTGTCAATTTGGGTAAAATGGTTTTCTCAGATCGTTTGCCGGCAAAGACTTAGCGTGGCCCAATTTGTGTCAAACGCGTGTTTGAAAGTGGCCAAAATTTCGTCTTGACACGCTGGCCAGAAACCAACAATGGGCGATTGTTTTGGCTGCCCGCGGCCGGTCTCGGCCCTTGCGACAGAAGTGATTGCCGCGTCTTAGGTTACGTCCGCAGCACCGGCGGTCGTGACGCGGCGATTTTTTGATTTTTTCGGGGTGTGGGTCTTGTCTGGTCCCGGCCGCCTTGGTCACCGGCGCGCAAGGGGTTTTTCCTCTGGCCCAATAATTTCGACTTCTTGCCTATTTCGGAAGTGCGTTTGGTGCTTGAAAACAAGGGGAAAGTGCGCGTCCGGTTTCTATTTTGCGGAAATTTGCAGGAAAATGGGCGCTATGCAAGCAAAGAAACGCCGATTTTTTGCGCAAGGTCTTAGGACTTAGGTTTTAGGTCTTAGGGGGGGCTGGGGGCCAGGGGCAAGAAGTCCCCTCGCCCTCCGGGAGAGGGCCAGGGTGAGGGCTGCTCGTTTCCTTCGTCCTTCATCCTTCATCCTTGCGTACGCCGGGGCCTTGGGGGCCGGGGGCGTTCTAATCCCTAATCCTCAATCGCTAATCCCTTTCGCACGGAGGGCCAGGGTGAGGGCTGTTCCGTCTCCCCCTCCGCGTCTCCGCGCGAGTCTCTTCCTTCATCCTTCAAAATTTTTTCCGGGCTGGCCCTTCCCCCTACTTGACAGGGCTTGCGCTGGTGTTACTCTAACCCTCATCTTGTCATACGCCGGAGGTTGGTCGCCTCTTCCCGAGTTAGGGGAGTTGAAAAAACAGCCTGGTTCCGCGCCGCGGGGCCAGACGCATCCCTTCCAGGAGACTTGCCGTGGGAAAACCAATCCGGTTCTGGGCCAACACGTTCGCCAGTCTCGGTTTCGTCCGCCGCAAGGCAAAGCGGTCGGCGGACAGCACCCTTGGCCGCCGACATCTGACCATCGAGCCCCTCGAGCCCCGGCAGATGCTGTCGGGCGGGGGCCATCATTCCGCCGGGCTGGGCCAGTTTCTCGGCCATCAGGCGATTGTGGCGGCAG
>JBKQVT010000073.1:0-4249 GCA_052139835.1 Thermoguttaceae bacterium | reverse complement strand
TGAAAAACGCCTCTCGAAACTGCCCCCACTCGCCTCGTTGGCGTCAAACGACACACAAAGCATGGCGACAAACCACCTTCCAGCCATTCCCACCAACCCGAATTGGCCGAGTTGCGGAATCGCTGCGCGATCCTGCAGCCCCTTGCAAACCCCTTCTTTTGAGGTACAATGGCCGGCGGACGGGCGGCCAAAGGGGGCCGAAGGGGACCCAGCAGGCGACGCGAAGGAGGACGACCGATGCGCGACGATTCCTGGCAGGAGGCGGTGGGGCAATTCACGCTCGCACTGCAAATCATCGTGGCGGCACTGGTGGCCGGGGTGCTGTTTTTTCTCGCCGTCGTGCTGTTGGTGGTCCGGCCGGCAATTCATCCGCCGGGCATCTTGACCGCGGTTGCCGTCGTTTTCGCCGGCATGATGGTGGTCGCACGCGCGGTGGTCCCCCGCGCGGTGGTCGCCATGGCCCGGCGGCGAATACTGGCGGGCACGTTTCAGCTTCCCGGCCGCGGGCCCTGGGGAAACCAGGGCCAAGACATCGCCGCGGACGACGACGGCCGGCGCTTGCTGGCGGTCTACCAGCAAAAGACGATCATGGGGGCGGCGATGCTCGAGGGCTGCGCCTTCCTTGCGGCGATCGTCTACCTTGCCGAAGGCAGTCTGCCGAGCCTTGCCTTGGCGGCGGTGCTGCTTGTGGGCATCGCGGCGCATTTTCCGACCCGCGGCCGCATCACCGACTGGATCCAGCGGCAACTCGAACTCCTGGAGCAAGAGCGGCCCTTGTACGAGAAGAGCTGATCCGATGTCCGAAGTGAACCCCTTTGCCTCGCCGCTGAGCACCGACTTGGTCGCGGCGGTTCCGGCCCAGCCGCAGGAGAACCAGTGGGTGTATCGCAAGGGGAAGCTGCTGGTGATGCACAAGCAGGCCGTTCTGCCGGACCGCTGCGTCAAGAGCAACCGGCCGGCCTACGGCCGGCGCCTCAAGCGCAAGCTCTACTGGTACCACCCGCTGCTTTATCTCACCATCCTGGTCCACCTCGTCCTCTTCCTCGTCTTGGTCCTGATCTTGCAGAAGAAAGCGACGATCTATGTCGGGCTCAGCGAGCAGTGGTTCCGCAAACGACGATGGCGGATTGCCGTCAGTTGGTCCCTGGTCCTCGCGGGAGTGGCGATGGTGGTGGCGGGCGTGTTTTCGGTCATTGACAATGTCCGGCCCGGGGCGGTGGGGATTCCGCTGGGAATCCTGGTGATCCTGGGCGGCGCTTTCTACGGGGCGTTGGCCACCCGCTTGGTGGCGGCTAAGCGGATCACCGACGACTACGTTTGGCTCAAGGGCGTGCATCCGGATTTTCTGGCCGCCTTGCCGCCCTGGCCCTATGAGCCATAGCGGGATCATTTCGGGCAACTCACGCGGCGGCGCAGAGTTGCAGAGGCTTGCATCCCCACGCCAGGGACTGTATCTTGGGACATCGGGCAGGGGCACTGGCGAAGCCGGTGGCAACCTGCGAGACACGGGGGCACACGGCCATGGGCGATTATCAGCCAACCAGCCGGCGACCGATCGCGGACGTGTTTCGCCGCACGGCCGACGCGGCGGTGCGCTTCTGTGTGCGGCGGGGAATCCATCCCGACGCCGTCTCGTACGGGTCGGTCGTGGCCGCGGCCTTGGCGGCCGTCTGCTTCTGGCAGTCCGGGCGGGTGCCGGCGCTGCTGATTCCCGCCGCACTCTTGTGCTACGTGCGATTGTGGTTGAACATGCTCGACGGCATGGTGGCGCTGGCCTCCGGCAAGGCGAGCCTGCGGGGCGAATTGCTCAATGACTTGCCCGATCGCGTCTCCGACGTGGTGATTTTCGTCGGCGTGGCCCATAGCGGGCTGTGCCACTGGGCCAGCGGCTACTGGGCGGCGATCTTCGCCCTGCTGACCGCCTACGTGGGGACCTTCGGCCAGGCGCTGGGCGTGGGCCGCCAGTTCGGCGGACTGATGACCAAGCCCTGGCGGATGGTCGTCCTGCATATTGGCGCGTGGATCACGCTGGGCCTGCTGTGGTCGGGCCGGGCGATCCAATGCGGGCCCTTGACCGTGTTGGACTGGACCTGCCTGCTCGTCGTGGCCGGCTGCCTGCAAACGATTGCCGTCCGGCTGAGGCGGATCCTCCGCGGCCTGGCGGAAAAAGGGAAGTGACAGAGCCATGACCCCCGCCGCGGCATGGGCCAGCGAAATCTTCCGCATCTATGCCGGCGTCACGCTGGGCCTCTTGGCCCTGGCCGGCGTGCTGCTGGCGGTCCTCCGCTGGGGCCTGGGCCGCAACGTGGGCCATGCCTGGCAATCCTACACCTCGTGGCTGGTGATGGTCCCGCTGGTGCTCGGCGGCATCTTCGCCGGCCGCGTGCCGGTGATCGTGCTGCTGGGGCTGCTGGCCGTCTTCGCCTTCAAGGAGTACGCCCGCGCCACCGGCCTCTATCGCGATTGGCTGATGACCGGCGTGGTCTACCTGGGCATCGTGGCCGTGGCCGTGGTCTCGGCGGTCTACGATCCGGGCGAGCACTTGCCCGGCTGGTACGGCCTGTTCGCCATCCTGCCGGTCTACGTGATTGCCGCCATCCTGCTGATGCCCATCCTCCGCAACCGCGCCCGGGGGCAGCTTCAGGCGATCGCCCTGGCCATCCTGGGTTTCCTTTACATCGGCTGGATGTTCGGCCACCTGGGGTTTCTGGCCAACACCCGCGGCGCCTACGGCTATCTGCTCTATCTGATTTTCGCCGTCGAGGTCAACGACATTGCCGCCTACACGTTCGGCAAGCTGGTGGGCCGCTATCCGCTGCGGAGCAACATCAGCCCGAAGAAGACCTGGGGCGGGGCGCTGGGGGCGCTGGCCGTGTCGCTGGCGCTGCCCTGGGTGCTGCGGTTCTCGTTTCCCGACTTCACGACGCTGGAACTGATCCTGACCGGCCTGATCGTGGGCATTGCCGGGCAGTTGGGCGACCTGTCGATGAGCGTGATCAAACGCGACCTGGGCGTCAAGGACATGGGGACCTTGATTCCCGGCCACGGCGGGATTCTCGACCGCATCGACAGCCTGATTTACGTCACCCCGCTGTTTTTCCACATCATCGGCTGGCTGCACCCGCTGTAGCGGCGCAGCATAAAAATACCGTACAAAAGAACACCGCGGAGCACAAGGGGAAGATGGGTCTTAGGTCTTGGGTCTTGGGCCTTGGCTTGTCTAAGACCCAAGACCTAAGACCCAAGACCAAAATCCCTCTGCTCTCCGTGTCCTCCGTGTCTCCGTGGCGTGTTTTGAACATCCGCGGGGCCGTTACATTTTCCCGCCGATTCCGCCTTGATGTCCGTGGAGAGGGACGCGACGATGACCTTGGAGTCCTGGCACTACGACACGGCGGAAGACCTCGACAAGACGCTCATCCAGCGGCTGCGGGGCTTCCCGCGGGAGCCCGACCTGCTGGTCTATTCGGCCCGGCTGGCGATCGCGACGCTGCTGCGCGGCTGGCTGCGGGTCTATCACCGGCTGCGAATCACGGGCCGCGAGCACCTGCCGCGCGAGGGATCGTTCGTCCTGGTGGCCAACCATTGCAGCCACCTCGACGCCCTGACGATCCTCTCGGCGATGCCGATCCGCCGGCTGCACCGGGTGTTTCCCGCCGCCGCCCAGGATTTCTTCTTCGTGAGCCTTCCCCGGCTGGCCGTGGCGGCGGTCGTGGTCAACGCCTTGCCCTTCGACCGCCAGGCGAACATCCGCCAGAGCCTGGCGCTCTGCCGGCAACTGTTGGAGAATCCGGGCAACGTGCTGCTTTTGTTTCCCGAGGGGACGCGGAGCACCAGCGGCGAACTGGGCGAGTTCAAGGCCGGCATCGGCCTGATGCTGGCCGGGACCGCCGTGCCGGTGATTCCCTGTTACCTCGAGGGCACGTATCGCGCCTGGCCGAAGGGAAGCTATTTTCCGCGGCCGCGGCGAGTGCGGCTGGCCATCGGAACCGCGCGCAGCTACCAGCACCTCGGGCGCGGCAAGGAATCGGCCCTGGCCATCAGCCGGGACCTCCGCGAGGCGATCCTCGCCTTGGCCTCGCCGGCGGCGACGGTGGAAAACAACTGTAGGGCGGGTCGAGATTGTAGGGTGGGTCGAGCCACCCCTGTAAAGGTCTTAATCTGTTACGGTTTCACGGTTTATGGTATCACTTCGGCTTCGGCGCGCGTCACAACGGGGTGGCGGCGGGTGAACGGGTCTCGCGAAGCA
>JBKQVT010000072.1:0-16814 GCA_052139835.1 Thermoguttaceae bacterium | reverse complement strand
CCTTGTCGCTCCTGCTTCGCGAGACCCGTTCACCCGCCGCCACCCCGTTGTGACGCGCGCCGAAGCCGAAGTGATACCATAAACCGTGAAACCGTAACAGATTAAGACCTTTACAGGGGTGGGTGGGACGAGCGCAGCGAAGTCCCACCCTAAGCCATGAGGGACCGATGGTGGGACTTCGCTACGCTCGTCCCACCCTACAAGTGCTTCAACTCGGCGAGAAAGATTACCGGGCGAGGCGTTGCCTCGTTTCGCAAACTTCGCCAGTTTCCCAAGTCGGCGGCAGGGATCGTCAGCCCGCCTGGGCAGGGCGCTCGCGCACCTGGACTGTGATCGTCTTCTTCTTGCCGTCGCGGATCACTTCGACGGTGGCGGCCGAGCCGGGCTTGGTGGCGGCGACGGCCGGTCCCAGGTCCCTGGATTCCATGGTGGCGCGATCATTCCAGCGGACGATCAGGTCGCCGGAGACGATGCCGGCCGCGGCCGCCGGCGAATCGCGGATCACGCCGGTCACCAGGGCGCCGTTGGTGTCGGCCAGGCCGAGCTGCTTGGCCAGCTCCGGCGTCAGCGGTCTGGTGGCGACGCCCAGCCAACCCCGCGACACCTTGCCCTCGGCTTCGAGTTTCTGGCAGACGTCCTTGGCCAAGTTGCTGGGGATGGCGAAGCTGATGCCTTGATAGGTGGGGCCGACGATGGCGGTGTTGATGCCGATGACGTGTCCCTGCATGTCGACCAGCGGTCCGCCGCTATTGCCGGGGTTGACCGCCGCGTCGGTCTGGAGGAAGTCCAGGTAACTGAGGTCTTCGAGCACGTCGTGGCGGCCTTTGCCGCTGACGATGCCGGCGGTGACGGTGCGGGTCAGGCCGAAGGGATTGCCGATGGCCAGCACGGGGTCGCCCACTTCGATCTTGTCGCTGTCTCCCCAGGAAGCGGCCTCCAGGCCGTCGGCGTGGATCTTCAAGACGGCCAGATCGCTGAGCTTGTCGGTCCCCACCACCTTGGCCGGCACCACGCGCCCGTCCGCCAGGTCCACGTCGATCTGGCTGGCCTGGCGGACAACATGAAAATTGGTGACGATATACCCTCCCTTGTCGATGACGACGCCGGAGCCCTCGCTTTGGGCGCGGTACTGCGGACGCTCGTCGTAGATCGCGGACAGCTCGTCGCTGGGCTCCTCCTCCATAAGGAAAGTGGCCTTCACGCCCACGACCGACGGTTCCATGGCCTTGACGACCCAGCGGTATTCGCCGATGGAGGCCGGGGGCGCGCCGGCGAGGTGTTCGCGGGCGACCTGGGCCTCGGCCTGCATGCGGCCCAGGGCAATGGAATACGACAGGCTGCGGGCCATGTGAGGCAGGGCCAAGGCCACGATGAGCAACAACAGCGCCAGCAGCCACCAGCCCCGCCCCGGCCAGATCCCAGGCCGCTCGGGTCGATGCCAGTGCGGGGCCCGCGACACGCCTGCGGGCGGCTTAACAGGGGTCGGGTTGGACGCGTCAGTTTCCATGGGGGCTCGGGGTTCATACCCCACGCCCGCCGGCCGCGCCCGGCGGGAACAGGCGTCAGGGATTCGAGAGTGGCAACTCGGGTTGGGGAAGCCGATGGCCGGTCGTTATGTGCCGCACGCGCCGGCCTGGCCTGGTGAGCAGGTCGATCGTCGTGCCCGTGTTGTTGACGGTCACGATGGCGTTGTCGAAGTTCCACTGTCCCTCGCTCTTGTGAGCGACCACGTGGGCGGTGGCCGTGTTCTTCGGCCCGGACAGCGAGATGATGAGGTCGGCATTGCCCGTGGGGCCGGCGTCGTTGACCGAGCCGACCACCAGGAAGCCGGCTTCGATAGGCTCGCCGAGTTCCTGGATCACCGCCGGGTTATGCTGGGCGAGCTTGAGGGCCTGTGCGTAGGGCGCCGACGACCTGATCGTCGACCTGATACCGAGAAACATGATGAGCCCGAATCCGCCGCAGAGGAGAAAGAATAGGAGGGCCACGCCGGCGCATCCGCAGGGCACGAACCACTTCCAATTGCGTCCCATCCACGATCTTTGCGTTGTCGGTTCCATGATTTGTGACTCGAAAGGGATTGATTCCAACCGGCCGCCCGTGCCATGACCACGCAAAGCGTGGTGCCCATGGCAGCCGTGTCGTGGTGCCGGCGGCATGGTCTGCACGGCTGCCACAGCCGTGGCACAGCATAAAGGGTCATCATACGTCCCCCCCCGGCGTGCTGCAAGTGGGCACGGCGATTATCGGTGGCCTGCCGCGTGCACGGCCGTGCGAGGCCGGAAATTCCTCAAATTCCCCCCCATCCGCAACCGAGAAATATCTTATGCCGATTGATTTCGTGTCGCTGGGCGCCTAGGATTAAGCATTCGCTCAGGAGACCCCGCAGGTTTTCTTCATGATTGGCCACTGGCGATTTGCCCTCTGCCGCTGTTGCGCGTGTTGCTGTCCGGCTTGACCGCCGGACAGCCCCGCCTCTTTATTGCCCACGTTTGCCGTTGCGTCTGTTCTCCGTTTGCCCAATTGTCTTTGCGCCGTGACGGGGGCCTTCCCCCGTCGCCGAACTGGAGCCCGAATCGCCATGTCCACCGACATCCGTCTGAAGGAATCGCTCCCGGAACTGACCGGCCGGATCGTGCAGACCTACTCGGAAATGAGCACGATCAACCACCTCGGCCATTGCCCGCTGCCCAACTATGAAACCGTCATTTCGGTGATCCAGGACCTGCGGGAGATTCTCTACCCCGGTTTTGGCCGCCGCGACGGTCTGCACATGGGGAATATCACTTATCACGTGGGCGACCTGATTGACGGGATGCACGATCAATTGACGCTGCAAATTGCGCGGGCCTGCTGCCATGAAGCGGGCCGCGACCGGCAGTGGGACCCGCACCAGCAGGACGATTTCGAGGCCCTGGCGCAGAGCAAGACGGTGGCCTTCCTCCGCAAGCTGCCGGAGTTGCGGGCCGTGCTGGCCCTGGACGTCCAGGCCGCCTTCGAGGGCGACCCCGCCTGCCGCTCGTTCGATGAGGTGATTTTCTGCTATCCGGGACTGGAGGCGGTGACCGTCTATCGCCTGGCCCACGTCCTACACGAGTTGGGCGTGCCGCTGATCCCGCGGATGATGACCGAGTGGGCCCATAGCCGCACGGGAGTGGACATCCACCCCGGCGCCCGCATCGGCAACTATTTCTTCATCGACCACGGCACCGGCGTGGTAATCGGCGAGACGACCGTCATCGGCGACTGGGTGAAGCTGTATCAAGGCGTCACGCTCGGCGCCTTGAGCTTTCCCACCGATGCCGACGGCAAGCTGGTCCGCGGCACCAAGCGCCACCCGACGCTCGAGGACCGGGTGGTCATCTACGCCAACGCCACCGTGTTGGGCGGCAATACCGTCCTCGGGCACGACGCGGTGATCGGGTCCAGCGTCTGGATCACCAGTTCCGTTCCCCCGCATACTACGGTGAGCCTGGAGAAGCCGCGACTGCACATCCGGGGCGCCGAGGAAGAAGAGCTAAACTGGTCGATTTGAGGGGCAAGCTGAGGGTCAAGATCGTTGAAATTGTCGTAAACTATTCAGCAGCCGTGTCTTAGGTCTTGGGCCTTAGGTCTTGGGTCTTAGATCGGGGCTCGACCTCGTTCTGGGTTACGGCCCCATAAGCCAAGTCCTAAGTCCCAAGACCCAAGACCTAAAGCGTTAAAGATTACCCCACCGCTCAGGTTTGCGCCGTTTGACACCGCGGCCGGCGTCAAGCTAGAATTGACTGACCAGTCAGTCCAAGGAGCTTGAGGGCCGGCGCCCGTGACCCATCGCACCGTTGCAGCCAACAACCCCACCTGCCAGGAAGAGGCCTGCGCGCGGCGAAGGGAGGAGATCCTCGACGCCGCCGGCCCCCTCTTTGCCAAGTACGGCTATTCGGGAACCGACACCCAACTCGTCGCCGAAACCCTCAACGTCGGCAAAGGGACGCTGTATCGCTACTTCCCCAGCAAGGAGGAGCTTTTCCTGGCGGTCGCCGATCGGGCGATGCGGAAGCTCCGTGCGGAAGTCGACGTCGCCATCGCCGAGGTCGAGGAACCGCTGGAGCGCATCCGCGGCGGCATCCACGCTTATCTGACCTTCTTCGCCGAACACCCGGAGTTCGTCGAATTGTTGATCCAAGAGCGGGCGCAGTTCAAGGACCGCAAAAAGCCCACCTACTTCGAGCACCGCGAAGCGAACGCCTTGCGATGGCGGGCCTTGTACCGCTCCATGATCGACGCCGGCCGGCTACGCAGCATCCCCGCGGAACGGATCAGCGACGTCATCAGCGACCTGCTCTACGGCACGATGTTCACCAATTACTTCACCGGGCCGCGCACGTCGGTGGACGCGCAAACGCACGACATCCTGGACATCGTATTGCACGGCATCCTCAGCGATTCCGAGCGGCAACAACACCAAGGTGAATCCCCATGCAGCGAGTGACGATTGCCAACCTATCCACGATCTTTTCCGCCCGCGCGGCGCGGTGGGCCCTGTTGCCGGTTTGCCTGGCCCTTGGCGGCTGCGGCTCGTCCGAGCAGAAGTCGCCGGACGCGGTGAGGCCCCGCGTCGAGGTGAGCCTTCCGGTTTCCGAGGAGGTCACCGACTACGAGGACTACACCGGCAACACCGTTTCCATACCCAGCGTGGCCCTGCGGGCGCGGGTGAGCGGCTACTTGGAGAAGGTGATGTTCAAGGAGGGGACGGAGGTCAAGAAGGGGGAGCCGCTGTTCGTGATCGACCCCCGCCCGTACAAGGACGATTACGACCACGCGCTGGCCAACGTGGAGCAGGCGAAGGCCCATCTGACGCGGGTCACCGCCGATTATCATCGCGCCGAGGAATTGCTCCCCAGGAAGGCGATCAGCCAATCGGACTTCGATTTGGCGAAGGGGGACCGCGACGAGGCGGTGGCCGCCGTGGGCCAGGCCAAGGCGGCCTTGGAGACCTCGCAACAGAACCTGGACTGGACTACCGTGCTGGCGCCGGTCAACGGCCGCATCAGCCGGCAGATGGTTGATCCGGGCAACCTGGTCAAGGCCGACGACACCGTGCTGACGAGCATCGTCTTGCTGGACCCGATGTACGTCTTTTTCTACGTCGACGAAAGAAGCATGTTGAAGTTCCGCCGCCTGCTGCAGGCCGGCAAGGTCAAGTCGTCCCAGGACGCGCGGCTGCCGGTCCTGCTGGGGCTTTCCGACGAGGCGGGCTATCCGCACCAGGGGGTCATCGACTTCGTCGACAACCACCTGGACCAGATGACGGGGACGCTGATGATTCGCGGCAGATTCCCCAATACCGACCGTTTGCTGTCCCCCGGCATGTTCGCCCGCATCCGCGTCCCCGTCGGCAGCCCGCACCAGGCGCTGTTGGTTGCCCAACGGGCGCTGCGGTCCGACCAGGGGCGGCCCTTCCTTTACATCGTCGGCCCCGACAACAAGGTGATCTCCCGCCGGGTCGAGGTCGGGGCAGTCCGCAACGGTATGCAGGTGATCGAGAAGGGCCTTTCCGCGGGGGAACGGATCGTCTTGAGCGGCCTGCAGCAGATCAAGGCGAAGATGAAAGTGCGGCCGAAAATGGTGGAGATGACGGCGGAGGAACGGGTCGCCGCGCCGCCGGCGGCGGCGGCCGCGGCCGAACCCGCCGCCCGCGGCACGCTGGCCGCCGCCGCGGCCACGCCCGCGGCAGCCGCGCCACCCGCCGCAGCGACCCCTCGCGCCGCCGGCCCGAAGGCCGCCGCGCCCACCAAGCCCGCCGTGCCCCGGAGCACCCCGCGAAGGAAAGAAGTCCAACCCCACTGAATCCCAGGGACTGTCCCCCTGGAGCTGCAAGATGTCGCCGCCGGTGAAGACCGTGCCGCCACCCTTCCCGCCCCGCTAGCTTACGCACCGGCCATGTTCTCCCGCTTCTTCATCGATCGACCGATCTTCGCCGCCGTGCTGTCGATCGTGATCACGTTGGCCGGCGGGATCGCGGTGTTCAATCTTCCCTTGGCCCAATATCCCCCCGTGGCGCCGCCGCAGGTGATGGTCAATTGCAGTTACCCCGGGGCCAGTGCCCAGGTGGTGGCCGAGACCGTGGCGGCGCCGATCGAGCAGCAGGTCAACGGGGTCGAGGGGATGATGTACATGTCGTCGAATTGCGCCAACGACGGCTCGTACGCCCTGACGGTGACGTTCCAGCAGGGGATGAATCTGAACCTTGCCCAGGTGCTGGTGCAGAACCGCGTGAACCTGGCCTTGCCGCAGTTGCCCGACGTGCTCAAGCAGACGGGGGTGACGACGCGGAAGATGTCGCCGGACATCCTCATGTCGGTGAACCTCATTTCCCCCGGCGGCAGCTACGACCAGCTCTACCTGAGCAATTACGCCTGGATGAAGTGTCGCGACGAGTTGCTGCGGGTGGAGGGGATCAGCGACGTTTACATCAGCGGGCAGCACGATTACAGCATGCGGCTCTGGCTCGACCCGGAGAAGCTTGCCTCGCGAAACCTCGGCGCCGGCGACGTGGTGGCGGCGGTGCGCGAGCAGAACCAGCAGGTGGCCTGTGGGCGGATCGGCCAGCAGCCGACCGTGCCCGGACAGGTGACCGAGATCACGCTGACGACCCTGGGGCGGCTACAGACTCCCGAGCAGTTCGGCGACATCATCCTGCGGAGCCCGCCGGACGGCCGCATCACCCGGCTCCGCGACGTCGCCCGCGTCGAGATCGCCGCCAAGAACGACGACGTCAGCGCCCGCTTGGACGGCCTGCCGTCGGTAGGCCTGATCATCTTCCAGTTGCCCGACGCCAACGCCCTGGAGATGGCCGATCGCATCCACGACAAAATGGAGGAGCTGGCCAAGGACTTCCCCGGCGACATGGAATACCACATCGAGTACGACACCACGCCGTACACGCGGGAGTGCATCCACGAGGTGTTCAAGGCGCTGGGCCTGGCCACCGTGCTGGTGGCCCTGGTGGTGCTGGTGTTTCTGCAGAACTGGCGGTCGGCCGTCATCCCCCTGTTGGCCGTGCCGGTGGCCATCATCGGCACCTTCGGCGTGATGGCGGTCATGCACTTCAGCCTCAACAACCTCACGCTCTTCGGCCTCGTGCTGGCCATCGGCATCGTGGTGGACAACGCCATCGTGGTCGTCGAGGCGGTCGAGCACCACATCGAGCAAGGGCTGGACCCCCGCGAGGCCACCATCAAGGCGATGAGCCAGCTCTCCGCCCCGGTGATTGCCGTGGGCCTGGTGCTCAGCGCCGTGTTCATCCCCTGCGCATTCATCAGCGGCATCACGGGGCAGTTCTTCCGCCAGTTCGCCCTCACGATCGCCTCCTCGACGATCATCTCCACGTTCAACTCGCTGACCCTCAGCCCGGCGCTGACGGCCGTGCTGCTCCGCCAGCGGGATCACGAGACGCACGAGGCCTTGCCAAGGGTGGTCTATCCGCTGGCGGGCGGCTGGATCGGCTACGCCTGGCTGACGCCGCCGCTGGCGTCCTGGTTGGAGCGGGCGGCGGCCATGTTTCCCGCGGCGCTGGCGGAGCGGCTGGCCCCGGCGGCTTGGTGGACCGCCGCCGCGCTGATGATCGGGGGATCGGTCGCCGCCGGCTGGTTGCTGGCCGGTCCCGTCAACGCGGTCCTCCGCCGCGCCTTTGCCGGCTTCAACGCGGGGGTGCAGCGGAGCACGACGGCCTACACCTGGGTGGTCGGCGGCCTGATCCGCGTCAGCGCCGTGGTGCTGCTGGTCTATGTTGCCTTGCTGGGGGCGACCTACTGGGACTACGGCATCACTCCCAAGGGGTTCATTCCGCCGCAAGACATGGGCTACCTGATGGTGAACGTGCAGTTGCCCGACGCCGCCTCCTGCGAGCGGACCCAGCACGTCACCGAGGAGACGCAACGGATTTGCCTGAGCACGCCGGGGGTGAAGCACACCGTGGCCGTGGCGGGAATGTCGTTTGCCCTGCAGGTAAATGCCTCGAACTTCGGCTCGATGTTCGTGATTCTCGACGATTTCGCCAATCGCCGCACGCCGGAACTGTCGTCGGACCGGATCATGGCCACGCTGCGGGCGCGGTTGTCCGCCGAGGTGACCGGCGCCCAGGTCAGCGTCTTTCCCTCGGCGCCGATCCGCGGGGTGGGCCGCACCGGCGGCTTCAAGGTGATGGTGGAAGACCGCGGCGACTTCGGCCCGCGGGAACTCCAGCGGCTGGGTGACCGGCTGGTGGAGCTGGCCAGGAAGGAGAAGAATCCCTATCTTGCCGGGGCCCCCGCCCTCAACATGCAGCCCAACGTCTTCCGCGCCGACGCCCCGCAACTGTTCGCCGACGTCAACCGCAGCCAGTGCATGGCGCTGGGCGTCTCCAAGGGCGACGTCGACCAGACGCTGCAAACCTACCTCGGCTCCCTGTATATCAACGACTTCAACCTCTTCGGCCGCACCTGGGAGGTCATCGCCCAGGCCGATGCCCCCTTCCGCAATCAGGTCGACGCCCTGCGGCAACTGAAAGTCCGCAATAACGCCGGCACCATGGTGCCGCTGGGCACACTCGCCGACGTCCGCGAGATCAACGGGCCGCTGATCCTCACCCGCTACAACCAATACCTGGCTTCCGCCGTCAACGGCTATACCGGCCCGCAGATCAGCTCCCGCCAGGGCATCGACATGATGCAGGCACTGGCCGATCGCGAACTCCCCTCCGCCATGGTCTGCGAATGGACCGAAATGGCCTACCTGGAGCTTCAGGCGGGCAACACGGCCATGTACATTTTCGCCTTGGCCGTGATCGCGGTCTTTCTCGTGCTGGCGGCCCAGTACGAAAGCTGGTCGATGCCGCTGGCGGTGATCCTCGTGGTGCCGATGTGCCTGTTCAGCGCGGTGCTGGGCGTCACGCTGGTGCCGGCCGCCTTCGGGTACCTGCAGGAAGGTCTCCACAAGATTCACATCCCCGTTTTCATTCCCGGGGCCGGGGCCCAGTCCGACATCAACATCTTCACCCAGATCGGCTTCGTGGTGCTGGTCGGCCTGGCCAGCAAGAATGCGATCTTGATCGTCGAGTTCGCCAAGCGCGTCCGCGACGGCGGCGCCTCGCGGCGCGAGGCGGCCCTGGCGGCCTGCAAACTGCGGCTGCGGCCCATCGTCATGACCTCCTTCGCCTTCATCCTCGGCGTCTTCCCCCTGCTGATCGGCCGCGGCGCCGGGGCCGAGATGCGCCGCACCCTGGGCATCGCCGTCTTCAGCGGCATGTTGGGCGTGACCCTCTTCGGCATCTTCCTCACCCCGGTGTTCTTCTGCGTCATCGACTGGCTGGGAGGCCGCCGGGTGTTCCACTCGCGGACGATGCAACTCGTCAGCAAGATATGCATGGTGTTTTTCACCTTCGGCCTGGTGCTGTTGGCCTTCGAGATCTACAGGTCCCTGCGGCGCGACGAGCCGCCCCTGATCCCCCCGGAAGATTCGTAAACCCGCATCGAGGATAAACCGTGTTCTCAAGCTTCTTCATTCATCGGCCGATCTTCGCCTCGGTGCTGTCGATCGTGATCACGCTGGCCGGGGGCATCGCCGTCTGGACGTTGCCCGTGGCCCAGTATCCGGAGATTGCCCCGCCCACGGTGCAGGTGTCGGCGTCCTATCCCGGCGCCGACTCGAAGGTGGTGGCCGACACGGTCGCCGCCCCCATCGAGCAGCAGGTCAACGGCGTGGAAGGCATGATGTACATGTCGTCGCAGTCGACCAACGACGGCTCGTATACGCTCACCGTCACCTTCAAGCTGGGGGTGGACCTGAACATGGCCCAGGTGCTGGTGCAGAACCGCGTGGCGATGGCGCAGCCGGACCTGCCGGAGCTGGTCAATCGCAACGGCGTGTCGGTGAAGAAAAAATCGCCCAACGTGCTGATGATCGTGAACCTCTTTTCGCGCGACGGCAGCCGCGACAACCTCTACCTGAGCAACTACGCCACCATCCAGTTGCGCGACGAACTGGCCCGGCTCGAAGGCGTCGGCGACATCTCCTACCTCGGCCAGCGCGACTACAGCATGCGGCTGTGGCTCGATCCGGAGAAGATGTCCTCGCGCGGCATCACCGCCGACGACGTGGTCGCCGCCGTCTCGCAGCAGAACCTCCAGGTGGCCGCCGGCCAGATCGGCGAGCCGCCGGTCCCCGCCGGGCAGATCTTCCAGTACACCATGACCACGCTCGGCCGGCTCATCGACGCCGACCAGTTCGCCGACATGATCCTCAAAACCGACGACGCCGGCCGCCTCGTCCGCATGCGCGACGTCGCCCACATCGAGTTGGGGGCCCAGGGCTACGACCAGACCTGCACGCTGGACGGGCAGCCGTCGGTCGCCCTCTCGATCTACCAGTTGCCCGGCTCCAACGCCCTGAAGACCGCCACCCTCGTGCGCAACAAGATGGAGGAGCTGAAGGGGCGCTTTCCCGAAGGGCTGGACTACGACATCGTCTACGACACCACGCCCTTCATCACGGAGTCGATCAACGAGGTGTTCAAGACCCTCCGCGACGCGGTGATCCTGGTCGCCCTCGTGGTGCTGCTGTTCTTGCAGAACTGGCGCTCGGCCATCATCCCCTTGATCGCCGTGCCGGTGGCCGTCATCGGCACCTTCGCGGTCATGGCCGCCATGGGCTTCAGCCTCAATAACCTCACGCTCTTCGGCCTCGTGCTGGCCATCGGCATCGTGGTGGACGACGCCATCGTGGTGGTCGAGGCCGTGCAATACCACATCGAGCACGGCCTGGCCCCGCGCGAGGCCAGCATCAAGGCCATGTCGCAGGTCTCCGGCCCGGTGATCGCCGTGGGCCTGGTGCTGGGCGCGGTCTTTATCCCCTGCGCGTTCATCAGCGGCATCACGGGGCAGTTCTTCCGGCAGTTCGCCTTGACGATCGCGGTGTCGACGCTGATTTCGGCCTTCAACTCGCTGACGCTCAGCCCGGCGCTTTCCGCGGTGTTGCTGCGGCCGCACGACCCGGGCCGCAGGGAGGAGGTGCTGCCCATGCTGGCCTACGTCGCCATCGGCGGCTGGGCCGGCTACGCCTGGCTCACGCCGCTCTTGGCCTCCGCCCTGGAAAGGCTGCCGGCGGCGGTGCTGCCGGCCGCTTCGGTCTGGTGGGTTTCCGCCGTCTTGGCGGTGCTCCTGGGACAAGCGATCGGCTGGCCCCTCACACGGCCGCTGAATTGGATCCTGGGCCGAGCCTTCGGCGCCTTCAACGCGGGCTTCCAGTATTCCACCAACGTCTACGCCCGCGTGGTGGCCATGGCCCTGCGCACCAGCGTCGTGGTCCTGGTGCTCTATGGCGGGCTGTTGGGGCTGACCTACCTCGGCTTCACGCGGGCCCCGGCGGGCTTCATCCCCATGCAGGACAAGGGCTACCTGCTGGTCAACGTGCAACTGCCCGACGCCGCCTCCGTCGAGCGGACCCAGCGCGTCATGCACCGCATCGAGGCCATCGCCCGCGATCCCAAGCGGCACCCCGGCGTCCGCCATACCGTGGCCGTGGCGGGACAATCGCTGCTGCTGGGCGCCAACGCGCCGAATTTCGGCGCCATGTACGTGATGCTCGACGATTTCCACAAGCGCACCGCCGCCGGACTCTCCGGCGACCAGATCGCGGCCAGTCTGCAAAAGGACTTTCAAGACGAGATCCACGAGGGCCTGGTGAACGTCTTCGGCGCCCCGCCGGTCGACGGCCTGGGCACCGCCGGCGGCATCAAGATCATCATCGAGGACCGCGGCGACGATAACCCCCTGCCCGCCTTGCAATTAGCCGGCCAGGAGGCCGTCGACCAGGGAAGGCAAACCCCCGGCCTGGAAGGGCTCTTTTGCAGCTTCCGCGCCGACACCCCCTGGCTGTTCCTCGACATCGACCGCACGCAGACCAGGAAGATGGGCGTGTCGATGACCGAGCTGTTCAATACCATTCAGGTCTATCTCGCCTCGCTCTATATCAACGATTTCAACCGCTTCGGCCGCACCTGGCAGGTCAACGTCCAGGGCGACGCCAAGTATCGCAAGCAGGTGGACGACCTCAAGCTGATGAAGGTCCGCAACAACGTCGGCACCATGGTCCCGCTGGGCACCATGGCCACCGTCCGCAATATCACCGGCCCGGTGATGATCCAACGCTATAACATGTACCCGGCCGCGGCGGTCAACGCCGCCCCGGCGCCCGGCGTCAGCTCCGGCGCGGCCATCCGGCTGTTGCACGAGGCGACCGACAAGGGGCTCCTCCAGGCGATGCACACCGCCTGGACCGAGCTGGCGCTGTTGCAGATCCAGACCGGCAACACCGCCTTGTACGTCTTCATCCTCGCCGTCGTGCTGGTCTTCCTCGTCCTGGCCGCGCAATACGAAAGCTGGTCGCTGCCGCTGGCGGTCATTCTCGTGGTGCCCATGTGCCTGCTCTGCTCGATCACCGGCGTGGTGCTGGCCCGCCTGGACGTCAACATCTTCACCCAGGTCGGCTTCGTCGTGCTGGTGGGCCTGGCCTGCAAGAATGCCATTCTCATCGTCGAGTTCGCCAAGGTCCAGCGCGAAGGCGGCGCCGAGCGCGCCGACGCCACCCTGGCCGCCTGCCGCCTGCGGCTAAGGCCCATCGTGATGACCTCCTTCGCCTTCATCTTCGGCGTCATTCCCTTGATGGTCTCCCACGGCGCCGGGGCGGAAATGCGCCGCACCCTGGGCACCGCCGTCTTCAGCGGCATGTTGGGAGTGACCCTCTTCGGCATCTTCCTCACGCCCGTCTTCTACTACGTCATCGACTGGGTCACCAGCCGCCTGTGGCGGGCCGGAACGTCCCCTCTCCCTCCGGAAGAAGGTTGACGGCGATTTCCAGGTCCCCTCTCCCTCCGGGAGAGGGTTAGGGTGAGGGCGTGGGACGCCGGGTGCCGGGACCATGCTTCGCACGGTGCCCGGCTTGTCCAGCAGTGCAGCGTGCCGGGTGCCACTGGCTTTGCCAGTGCCGCACGCCGTTATATCCTTTCGCCGCTCACGCCTTCACCGATAGAGCATTCACAACCCCGGCGGCCCTCGGCAAACCCGGAGATCGAACCATGACCAACCACGCAAAGTCCTTGACGGCGCCGATCCTGATTATCACTCTCGGGGTGGGCTGGCTGCTGACCGTCCACAACGTCCTGCCCGGCGTAAACTGGGTTTGGATCCTCGGCCTGGCCGTCACGGGAGTCCTCATCCTCGTGGTCGGCGGCGTCGACAAGGTCACCTTCGTCATCGGGCCGCTGCTGATCGCCTCTACCTTCTTCTCCCTCTTGCGACAGACCGGACGCATCAGCATCGACACGGAGGTGCCGTCGCTGGTGATCGCCTTCGGCGCGCTGATGTTGCTGGCGAAGCTCCTGCCCCTGCGCGTTCCCGCCTGGATTATCGAGGCGAAGCAGCCGAAATCCTGAGCAGAAAGGGCCCGTCCCCGCCCGGTGCCGTGTGCCACTGGCTTTGCCAGTGCCTTTCCGTATCCGTCACACGCCGTGTGACGATCCCGTATCCGTCACACGCCGTGTGACGATCCCTGTACCCGTCACAGGCCCTGTGACGATCCCGTATCCGTCACAGGCCCTGTGACGCCCTCACCGCACACGGCGTCTGCGGCGTACTATCCACCTCAGCCACCGCCTCGCAACCGCTCCAATTCCTCCCGCAGCCGGGCGTTCTCCTCTTTCAGCCGCGCGGCCTCATCCGGCGGCGGCCCGGCGTTGGCGATGGACCAGAGCAGCGGCTTGCCCTGGGCGGCGTCGTCCGGCACGCGGTCGGCCCAGGCCGCGCGGGCGTGCGAGATTTCATCGCCGGTGAAGTAGACGCCGCCGAACATGGACGTCTTGCAGGTGGCCATGTGCTGGTTTTGCTGGCCGTCGTAGTAGACCACCTCGTAAATTCGTGCGTTTTGTTCGCCGAACCAGCCTTTCCCAAACGGCGACCAGGTGACGCTGATGATCCGTCCGCCCCGCTGGCGGATATAGTCCTCGATGCGTTCGCGGTCCATGCCGCCGGCCACGAGGCGAATCGAGATGCCGATGAGGGCCATGACAAGGAAAATCGCAAAGATACCGGTGGGGATCATGGGGGATTAGGGGCTAGGGACTGGGGGCTGGGGACTGGGGGCTGGAATCCCCACGCCCACCGGCTGCGTCCGGTGGGAACGGGGCCAGGGGCCGGGGACCAGGGACTGGGGGCTCGGGACTGGGGACTTGGGGCTGGGCATCCTTCCCCCTTCCGCCCTCCGCCCTCCGCCTTTCGTCTTCCGTCCCTTCCGCGTGTCATTCTAAACGATCGTCTTCCATCGTGCGAGAGGCCCGGCCGTCTGTGTCTCCCCTCGCCTGACCAACCTTCGGTCGGTGCCCGGAGAGGGGCCGGGGGGAGCATGATTCCCTATTTGTCTTGAGGGTGATACGATAGAATGTGGCAGTTGGCTAACGCGATTTCGCCCCTCGCACTCGTTCGCTGCCTCGCTCTGTTGAATGAATGTTGGCGGAACGTGCGCCAATAACCAGTTCGTCGGTAAGCTACTCGGCCACCCGTCAGGAAGCCGACCGCCCGAGAGGAGTCTTAGACCTGAGATCTTGTCGAAGACCATGGGAGAATGCGTATGAAGACTTGCAGTTTGTTGCTTGCGGTTGCTCTCGGCGGCGTTTGTCTCGGAGCCGAAACAGGGACTCGTACGGCAACGGGCGCTAAAGAGCCTACATACGAGGGGAGAGCCCTGAGTGATTGGGTGGCTCAAAGCAAGAGCAAGGATTGGTTTGTTCGCAAGGGTGCTGCTCGTGCCCTTTGGAATCTCGGCTCGGCAGCCGTGCCAGCCCTTACGGAACTGCTCAACGACGACAAACGAGAGGTTCGGTGGGCGGCAATGGAGGCGCTTGGCAATCTGGGAAGCAAGGCGAAGATGGCCATACCAGCCCTGGTCGAATCGTGCAGGAACGACGACTATTATCTTGTGACCATATATCTCGATTCGCTGAGGAAGATCGGCCCGCCAGCCCTTCCCGCCATCACCGGATTGCTCGGCGACAAACGGCCGGAGATTAGATCTTACGCCCTATACGCGCTGGAGCAGATGGGGACTGAGGCTGCGCCTGCCGCTCCCACATTGGTGGGATTGGTGAAGGAGGGCGGTGACTCCTCGTATGGAGCCACATCGGCGCTGGCGGCGATTGGCCCAGCAGCGATTCCAGGACTTAATGGATTGCTCAAGGACCGGGACTGGTACATTCGTTGGACGGCCGCCTGGACCCTGCGAGACATGGGGCAGAGAGCGAAGACAGCCGCGCCAGCTCTGGTGCCTCTGCTCGCGGACGAAAATGCAATGGTCCGGGAAGCGGCAGCGGAAGCCCTGGGAAAAGTCGGCGCGACCACCACCCCGGCGCTTGCAGCTCTGCTGAAGGACAGGGATGCGTCGGTCCGCTATGTTGCCGCCAGATGGCTGGGTAAGACAGATGCGGAGGCTAAGGCGATAGCGAATGACTCGGTTTACGTTGGCCGCGACGCCGAGCATCGGGCAAGATATGCCCGACAAAGCCAAGATTCTTGGGATTCGCTGATGCGCGAAGCCGGCGAGGCGAAGGAGGGCCTCGTTCTAGAGGCACGCCCGAGCGATCCTTCACCGTCGTCAGGGGATCAGTGCGGTCTGATAATCTCGCTGACAAACGTCGGCGATCTGCCGTTCGATGCAGGCTGGGTCTGCCTGGATCCGCTGGCTACCGCTCTCCGTGGTGTTGGCGGGGCCATGTGCGGCCCGCAACCGTCAGTTTTCATCCGCAATAGCAAAAACGAGTTTGTGGAACTCAGTGGGGAGGGCATCGACGAGTTCAATATGATGTACGGCATGTGCGGAAGTGGGGGGCCGGGATGCCTTCCGCCCGGCTGGGCGTGGGGCGAGGAAGTGCCAATCGGGCGTCACTTTCGGCTATCGAAGCCGGGCAAGTACACGATTCTCGTGGCCGGAACTGTCGGCGGCCTGCAGCTCGTCGCAAAGCCGATAATCTTGGAGGTTGGAAAGTTGCCCCAGTCCGCGCCTGCCAGGCAGCCGGCTGGTGGAAATGCGCTGGGCGAAGCTGGTCCGGCCACCGCCCAGGGCAAGGCGACTGACAAGGAGTGGTCGGACCTCCAGGGGCTGGCTGACCGTCCGCGCCGCGGCTTCCAGTTGCAGGCCCAGACTTCGTCTGTCGCCCAAAAGTCGGACCACTTGATCATTTCCTTGTACTGGGCCGGGCCGGCCATCAACGAGAATGACAATCGGGAAACGACCAGGGCGACGCGGCTGGCGAACTACCGCCTCGTCGTCCGGGATGCTACGGGAAACGACGTGCCCCTGACGGAACGGGGACGTGCCGTCTTTGCCGACAAGCAGCCATTCTATTCCTACTCCGTTGCCCGTCCCGGAGAGGCATGGGGACTCGTCTGTCGGCTCGGCGAGCTGTTTGCCGTTAAGAAGGGTCGCGACTACAAGGTTCTCGTCGTCTTGCCGGGGATTGATGGGGCGGCAGATCACTGGGTCGCGGGACCAGTATCCGTCCACGTCCCGGAAGCGGAGGTCGCAGGCGTGACAAGGCCGCCTTACGGATCGGTGAAGATGTGGCAAAGGCTGACCGCTATGGCCGCGGCCCCGCGGACCGATCTTGTTTTGAAGAGCGAGGTTAATTGGGCAGCGCCACTTAGCGTGATGATAGCATGGACAAGTGCTGTTGTGTACTGGCTTTAGGAGCGGGCCGCGGAATTGCGGTTCCCATGGGGGCAAAAAAAGACGATCCTCCGCGTGTGTAT